>NZ_JAKJJW010000030.1:0-43855 GCF_025669985.1 Brachybacterium atlanticum
TCTCCAGCTGAGGTGTTCGCCGAGCAGCTACAGTCACTCGAGCAAGAGGGTGTTGCATCCACCGATTGAATCCACCCTGGGACCCGCAGTCCGAGTGCACGATGCATCCGGCGGCATCGCGCCGACGCGATACCGCGTTGTCCAGGGCGCTCACCGCAAGGCGGGCCTTCATCCGGTCGCTGATCGAGTAGCCGACGATGCGGCCGGAGAACACGTCCTTGATCGCGCAGAGGTAGAGCTTGCCCTCATCGGTCCAGTGCTCCGTAATATCGGTCAGCCACAGTTCGTTGACGTCATCGGCGGAGAAGTCGCGCTTGACCAGGTCGTCGTGGACCGGTGGTCCGGGACGCTTCCCGTTCTTGCCGCGCTTCTTGCCGAAGGCGGACCACCACTGGTTGTCCCGGCAAATCTTCCACGCGGTCCGCTCACACATCACCTCGCCGGCCTCCGCGGCCTCGTCGACCAGGAACCAGTACCCGTACTCGGGGTCGTCGACGTGGGCGTCCAGCAGGGCGTTGGCACGGTAAGCCTCGATCAGCTCGGCCTGGGTGACCTGTTGTTTCCGCCAGCGGTAGTAGGGTTGACGGGAGAGCTTGAGGACCCGCAGGGACACCGCGACGGGGATGCCGTCGGCGGCGAGCTCGCTCACGAGCGGGTAGAGCTTTTTCCCGGCAGGTTCGCCTGGGAGAGGTAGGCAGCGGCGCGGCGGAGGACCTCGTTCTCCTGCTGAAGCAGCCGGGTCTGCTTGCGCGCCTCACACAGCTCGGCCGATTCCTCCCGGCTCTTGCCGGGCCGGTTGCCATCGTTGATATCGGCTTGGCGGATCCATTTGTGCAGCGTCATCTCGTGGACGCCGAAGTCCTTCGCGATCTGCGCGATGGTGATGCCGTCCTCGCGGGACCGGGCCACTCGCACGACATCGTCGCGGAACTCCTGGGGGTAGGGAGCGGGCATGGTGCACATCCTTCCAGGCCGTCCAGTGGGCAAGCCAGATCAGATGTCACCTATCCATGCGGCAGTCCCTACGGCCGATTCAGGGTGATTCGAAGCCGCTCTAGGTCGTGTCACGTCGTCGGTCCGGTTCCTACCCCTCGCCGCCGTCGCTCGCGCCCGGCGCGGGGCTCACCGGGTCGGTGGGCGTGACGCGATCCTCGTCCGGCAGGCCCTCGCCGGGGGCGACCTCCTGCTCCGGCGGGACCGTGCCGTCGGGGGTCTCGGCGCCCTCGGGCACCTCGAGCTCGGCGTCCTCCTGCGGCATCTGGGAGCGGTGGATCGAGACGGAGACCAGGCCCAGCCCACCCATGGTGATGTCGTCGTAGGCGACGAGGCGGCCGGTCTCGCGGTCGAAGTAGAGCATCCGGGCGGTGAGGTCCAGCGGGTCCTCGCCCTGCAGCACCGGGGCGACGCCTCCGGAGGCGAGGGCACCGCCGGTGGAACCGGCCGTCAGCCAATCGGTGCCCGAGCCCTCCCGGTCCAGCTCGACCTTCGAGGTGTGCATATGGCCGGAGAGCACCAGCGGGGCACGGCCCAGGAGGCCGTCGGGCTGGGTCGGGTCGTGCAGCAGTGCCAGGTCGACGGGGTCCTCGGGATGGGCCTCGTCGTGCGCCTCGATCGTGTCGCCGAGCTGGAAGGCGCTCGCGGCGACCGCGTCCTTGCCCTCCTGCCAGCCGCTGCCGATGTCGGAGTCGTCGTCGGCCGCAAAGCGGGGATCGCCGATCCCGGCGATCGTCAGGCCCGCCACCTCGACCACCTCGTTGTCGACCACGGTGGCATTCGGCTGCTCCTCGATGGTGGCTGCGGCCGCGGCGCCGTCGTGGTTGCCGCTGATGTACACGTAGGGGACGTCCAGCGTGCCGATCGTGTTCAGCAGCTCGTTCTCGACCGGGGTGCCCCAGGAGACGATGTCGCCGGTGTCGATCACGGCGTCGATCGCGAACTGCGTGTGCAGCTGCTCGATCACGTCGTAGGCCTGCGGGTTGTCGTGGATGTCGGAGACGTGCAGCACCGTGACCAGGTTCTCCTGGTCCAGGCCCACGGGCAGGCTGTCCGCCGCGATGTACAGCGCCGAGACCTGTCCCACGAACTCCGCGAGGGTGTCGCGATAGCTCGCGTAGTCCTGCGCGGTCGCCTCGCCGAGGTCCGCGATGTACGCGGCCTGGGAGAGCAGCCCGTCGAAGCGGGGCTGGGTCAGGGCGGCGGGGGAGAAGGTCACCGCCGTCGCGCCGACGGAGACGCCGACCAGCGCGACGGCGCTGCCGCCCGCGACCAGGGAACGGCGCACCCGGCGGAAGGTGAGGCCGACGGCGAGACCCGCACCGACGGCCGCGAACAGGGCGTTCATCGCCGCATTGCGCGCCGCGGCCGCGGTGATCGCCTCCGGGGCGCTGTTCTGCAGCTCGGCGAAGCCAGTGTCGGAGTAGAAGAGCGCCTCGGCCTTCTCGACGTCGACGCCCTTGACCCGCGCCTCGATCGACACCGGCGCGGCGTGGGTGTCGAAGGAGACCTCGCCGATCGGCGGGAGCAGCAGCACCGTGTCCGAGGAGAGGGAGGGGCGCACGTGCACCGAGGCGGTCAGCGGGCCGACCTCGACCTTCGAGTCCGGCACCAGCAGCAGCCCGAGCATCGCACCGAGCACCGCGACCAGGGCGGTGGCGGTCGCCTGCAGCGCCCGGGCACGGCGACGGCGCCGACGGCGGGCTCTCGCCTCGTCCGTCGGCGCCGACTGCGCGGGGTGCTCGTCCTCGCGGTCCTGCGCGGACCCGTCGGTCCCGATGGGGCCGGCGTCGTCCGGGGACCCGGTCCCACCCGCTGCTGCCGCTCCCGCGGCGTCGTCCGCGGGGTCCGGCTCCTCGGGGGTGGTCACGTCCTCAGCCGAGGAAGCCGACGCGGCGGGGCTCCTCGGTGGAGACCTCGGCGTAGGCGAGCTTCGCACCGGGGATCAGGACCTTCTTGCCCTTGCCGTCCACCAGGGTGACCGGGCTGCCGTCGGCGACCGCGGCGCCCAGGCGCTCGAGCACCGCCTCGGCGTTCTCGTCGGACTCGATCACGAGCTCGCGGGGGGAGTGCTGGATGCCGATGCGGATCTCCATGACCTGACCTTCCCTCCGCTCACGGGCGGAGACGGGAGTGCTGTTCACGGCGAGTCTACGTGCACCCCCGTGCGCTCCGGCGCGCGTACGCCGCGGGCGGAACCGCGCCCCGTCCACGAGGGGCGAACCGGTGCTCAGGGGCGGGGGGCGCCCTGCTCGCGTGCCGGGTCGTCGGCGTCCCCACGCTCGGCGCCGGTCTGCACCACCGGTGCGAAGCCCGTCAGGCCGTCGACCACCACGGCGGTCACGGTGCTGAGGATCTCGTCCCTCTCCTCGTCGTCGTCGGCGTCGTGGAGCTGCTGGGCGGTGGTCTGGGCGATGCCGATGATCCCGCGGCCGAGGATCCGGGCCTGTCTCGTGCTCAGCGCGCGATAGGAGAGCAGCACCCCAGCCAGCTCGATCGACATCTCGTCGAGGATCCGGGTGACCCTCTCCTTGACCTCGTCCGAGACGATCTCGTGGCCGGTGAACAGGCGCAGCGAGTTCTTCAGCGACATGAGCTCGTAGAAGCGGCGCAGGCCGAGCCGGACCCGGTCCTCGGCGTCGCCGCCGCGCCCGGCCATGTCGCGGACCTCGACGAGCATCGCCTCGCCGATCACGTCCAGCACCTCGACGTAGAGGGTCTCCTTGGAGCGGAAGTGCTGGTAGAGGACGGGCTTGGTGACCCCGGCGGCGGTGGCGATGTCGTCCATCGAAGTGGCCTGGTAGCCCTTCTCGGTGAACACCTCGGTGGCCAGGCGCAGCAGCTGCGAGCGACGCTGCTCGCGGGGCATCCGGGAGGTGGTGGGCGAGGACATGAGGTCAACCTCCGGAATCGGACATTAGGGACATCGGGTGATCCCGCACACTGTACCGCCGTCGGAGGCCGGTGCGGAGCATCCCGGACGTCAGGGCCATGGGGTCCAATGGTCCCATGCGACGTACAGGCACCATCACGGGGGAGGGCATCCGCCTGCTCGGACCCGATCTCGAGGCGCTGCCCGCGCTGCTGCCCGCCGCGCAGCTGGACCCGGGCCAGCGCCGCGCCCTGGACGCCGTCGCCGCCGGTCACCACGTGATCGTCCACGGCGGACCCGGCAGCGGGCGCACCGCCCTCGCGCTCGCCGCGGCCGACGCCACCGGGGAGGACGCCCTGCTGCTGGCGCCGCGCCGCCTCGCCGCCGGGCGCCTGCGCGACGCGCTCGCCGTCCACGGACAGGGCACCGCCCGCGCCATGACCCCGCCCGCCCTCGCCCATGCGATCGCCCGCGCCGACGCGCTGCGCCGAGGGCTGGGCGAGCCGACCCTGGTCACCGGCGCCGAGCAGGATGCCCTGCTCGCCGAGCTGATCGCCGAGCGCCCCTCCTGGCACCTGGACGTCGACCCCGGCGCACGCACCCTGCCCGGCTTCCGCACCGAGCTGCGCGACCTGATCACCCGCGCCGGGGAGCTCGGCCTCGGCCCCGCCGCGCTCGAGGAGCTCGGCCGCGAGCACGGCCGCCCCGCCTGGCGCGACGCCGCGGCGCTGCTGCGCGACTACCTCGGCGTGCTCGACCTCGAGGCCTCCGCCGCGCTCGACGCCGGCCCCCGCCTCGACTCCGGCGCGCTGGTGCGACGCGCCGCCGTGCTCCTGGCGGACCCGACCCTCCCCGCCCCCTTCCGCACCGTGGTGGTCGACGACGCCCAGGACCTCACCGCCGCCGGCATCGACCTCGTCGCCGCGCTCGCCACGGCCGGGGCGAAGGTGCTGGTGACCAGCTGCCCCGATGCGGCGGTGGACACCTTCCGCGGCGCCCTGCCCGATGCCGCCGCCCGGCTGCGCGAGGCCCTGCCCGGCGTGCCGCTCGAGATCACGCTGGACGGCGCGCACGGCGGCGAGGAGGGGCTCGTCGCCGTGGTCGACGCGCTGCGGGGCAGGCTCCCGCTCGCGGGCGCCCCGGCCGCGTCCCGTCGGCCCCGCGCCGAGCGACCGGGAGGGCTCGTGGCGCTGCGCGCCGCGGACCCGCTGGACGAGGCGCGGCTGATCGGCTCCGCCCTGCGCGACCTCCACCACCGCGAGGGCGTCGACTACGACGACATGGCCGTGGTGTGCCGCTCCGGCGCGGCCGTCGCCGACGTCGCCGATCTGCTCTCCCGCACCGGACTGCCCGTGCGGGTCCCGCGCCGCCCCCAGCCGCTGCGCGACGTCGCCGTGGTCGACGACCTGCTCACGATCCTCGAGCTCGGCCTCGCCCCGGCCGGCACCCTGCTCGAGGCCCGCGCCGCGACCGCGCTGCTGCGCGGCCCCTTCGGCGACGCCGACGACCTGCGCCTGCGCCGCATCCGCCGCCTGCTGCTGGCCGCCCATCGCGCGGAGGAGGCGAGCGCGGCAGGGGAGGACCCGACGGGACCGGGAGCGTCGGGGGAGAGCGGCGCGGAGGAGTCCGCGTCGGCCGAGGACCCCCCGAAGGACAGCACGGAGGATGCCCCCGCCCCGCCGGTCACGAGCGAGGAGCTGCTCGCCCGCGCCCTGGTCGAGTACGAGGTGCCCGGCCTTCCCGCCGCGGACGCCCGCGACCGCGCCGCCGCCCCCGTGCACCGCCTGCGCGACATGATCCGCGCCGTCCGGGAGCACCGCGAGGACGGCGCCGAGCAGGTGCTCTGGCACGCCTGGGACGCCTCCGGCCTCGCCGGCGGCTGGCGCCGCGCCGCCCTCGGCGACGCCGGGGACGTGGACGGCGCCCGCGCCCGGATGGCCGCGGCGAGGCTGGACGCGCTGCTGGAGCTGTTCGCCGCCGCCGAGCGCCTCACCGAGCGCCGCCCCGGCGCCGGAGCCCTCGACCTCGTCGAGCAGATCCGCGCCCAGGCCGTCGTCGAGGACACCCTCGCCCCGGCCGCCGCCGCCCGTGGCCGGATCGACGTGCTCACCCCCGCCCAGCTCGCCGGCGAGCACCGCGACACCGTCGTGCTCGCCCGCCTCCAGGAGGGCGCCTGGCCGGACCTGCGCCTGCGTTCGACCCTCTTCGGCGCCGCGGACCTCTCCCTGCTCGCCGGCCCCCGCGCCGCCGACCCCGCCCCGGGCCCCGAGGCGCTGCGCGCCCTGCAGCGCGAGCAGGTCCTCGCCGATGAGCTGCGCCTGGCCGTCAGCGCCCTCGCCCGCGCCCGGACCCGCGTGCTGCTCACCGCGATCGAGGGCGAGCAGGAGGAGCCCTCCGCCCTCTTCGACGTGCTCGAGGACGCGGCGGGGGAGCCGTGGATCGACCCCGAGGTGCTGCGCCGCGACCCGGGCCCCGCCCCCGACGCGCGCCGCCTCGTCGCCGCGCTGCGCCGTCGCCTGCACGAGGAGGACCCCGTCCGCTCCCGCGACGCGGCCCTCGCCCTGGAGGCCCTGGGCCGCGCCGGCGCCCCCGGCACCGACCCCGGCCGCTGGTATCACCAGCAGCCCAGCTCCACCGCACCGCTGCACGGCCCGGACGACCCGATCACCCTCTCGCCCTCCGCTCTCGAGCGCGCCGTGGACTGCCCCCAGTCCTGGCTGATGGAGCGCGCCGGCGGCACCCGCGCGGGCGGCCCCGCCCAGCTGCTCGGCACCGCGATCCACCACCTCGCCCAGATCCACCCCCGCGGCGAGGTCGATCTCCTGGACGAGCTGCACACCCTGCTGCGCGGCATGCCCGGCACCGACACCTGGTCCGGCCGCCGCCGCGTGCGCCACGCCGAGGACGCCGCCCGCCTGCTCACCGAGCACCTCCGCGTTGCCGGCGAGCCCCTCGCCGTCGAGGCGCCCTTCGAGGTGGCGCTGGACCGCGTCCGCCTGCGCGGCAGCATCGACCGGATCGAGGGCGATGCGACCGGGCTGCGGGTCGTGGACCTCAAGACCGGCCGCACCGCGAAGTCCGCCGCGAAGGCCGAGGAGGACCTGCAGCTGGCCGCCTACCAGGCCGCCGTGCGCGAGGGGGCGCTCGCCGAGCAGCTCGGGGAGGACGCCCCCGAGCGGTTGAACGGCGCCCAGCTCGTCTACGTCGGCACCGGCGGGAAGAAGGCCGCGGTGCGCACCCAGACCGCGCTGCCCCGCGCCGAGCACCCGCAGTGGTTCGACGAGCTGGTCCGTGACGTGGCCCGGGAGGTCTCCGGGGAGCATGTCACGGCGCGCCGCAACGCGCACTGCGACCACTGCGCGGTGCGCTCCAGCTGCCCGCTCCAGCCCGAAGGAGAGCAGCTGTGACCACCGACTCCGTCCATGTCTCCGCCCCCGGAGCTCCTGCCGCCCGGTATTCCGCCGCGCAGCTCGCGGCCCTGCTCGAGCAGCCTCCGCCCACCGCCGAGCAGACCTCCGTCATCGAGGCGCCGCTCGCGCCGATGCTGGTGGTCGCCGGCGCCGGCTCCGGGAAGACGGAGACCATGGCCTCCCGCGTGGTGTGGCTGATCGCCAACGGCATCGTCGAGCCGCGCCAGGTGCTGGGCCTGACCTTCACCCGCAAGGCCGCCCACGAGCTCGGCGAGCGGATCGGCGCCCGCCTCGCCACCCTCGCCGCGGCCCTCCGCGGCGCCGGGGAGGAGCTGCCGCCCGGCCTCGAGCGCGGCGGCGACGAGCTCGTCGGCCAGCGCCCCCTGGTCCACACCTACAACGGCTTCGCCCTGGACCTGGTGCGCGAGCACGCCCTCGCCGTCGGCATCGACCCGGACCTGACCATGATGTCCGCCTCCGCCTCCTGGCAGCTCGCCCACGAGATCGTCGAGGGCTGGGACGACTCCCTGGACCTCGAGGCCTCCCCGGCCACGCTCACCGCCGGGCTGCTCTCGCTGAGCTCCTCGCTCGCCGACCACCTCGTCACCCCCGAGCAGCTCGAGACGCATCTGCGCGAGATCCGCGACCACCTCTCCCAGATCCCGCTGCAGGTCGAGGGCAGGCGACGCACCACCCCGAAGGACGTCGCGAAGGTGATCGACCAGCTCGAGCAGCGCCTGGCCCTGATCCCGCTGCTGCGCCGCTTCGCCGAGATCCGCACCGCCGACTCCGCACTGGACTTCTCCGACCAGGTCTCCCTCGCCGCCCGCATCGCCCGCGAGGTCCCCGCCGCCGCGACCCTCGCCCGCCGCATGCACCGCGTGGTGCTGCTGGACGAGTTCCAGGACACCTCCGTCGCCCAGCTGCGCATGCTCACCGACCTCTTCGGCCCCGGCCATGCCGCCTGCGCCGTCGGCGACCCGCAGCAGGCGATCTACGGCTGGCGCGGCGCCTCGGCCGCCTCCCTCGCCGGCTTCGCCGACGCCTTCGCCACCGAGGAGCAGCCGGTCCTCCAGCGCACCCTGTCCACCTCCTGGCGCAACGACGAGGCCGTGCTCGCCGTCGCCAACCGCGTCGCCGCCCCCCTGCGCTCCGCCGGCGCCGGGATCGAGATCCCCGAGCTGCACCCCCGCCCCGGCGCGGGGGAGGGAGCCTGCGAGATCCTCGAGGCGGCCGACGAGCGGGCCGAGGCGAGGGCGATCGCGGACTGGATCCTCGCCCGTCGCGCCGAGGACGGACGCGACGCCGGGGACGGCGCCGGCCCCGCCGATGCCCCGCCCGCCTCCGCCGCGGTGCTCGTGCGCGCCCGCCGCCAGATCCCCGCCCTCGTCGCCGGGCTCGAGGAGAGGGGGCTGCCCGCCCAGGTCGTCGGCCTCGGCGGTCTGCTGCACCGCCCCGAGGTCGCCGACGTGCGTGCCCTGCTCGAATGCGCCCACGACCCCGGCCGCGGCGACGCCCTGATGCGCCTGCTCACCGGGCCGCGGATCCGGCTCGGCGCCCGCGACCTCGCCGTCCTCGGCCGCTGGCGGGACCGGATGGGGTCCCGTCGACGGGCCGGCGCGGGCGAGGCCGGGGCCGTCGGCGCCCGGGACGAGGCCGAGGAGGTCTCCCTCGTCGACGCGGTCGACGACCTGCCGCCCGCGGACTGGACCGACCCCTCAGGCCGCGCCCTCACCCCCGTCGGCCGGGAGCGGCTGCTGCACCTCCAGCAGATGCTGCGCGAGATGCGGCGCCTGCTCCCGCTGCCCCTGCCGGACCTGGTCACCGCCGCGATCCGGGTGCTCGAGGTGGACCTCGCGCTGCTGGAGACCGCCCCGGGCACCGGTGCGCTCGCCGACCTCGAGGCGTTCCGCGACCACGCCGCCTCCTTCGAGCGCACCGCCCGTCGCGGCGGCCTCGGCGCCTATCTCGACCTGCTCGAGATCAGCGAGGACGAGGAGGCCGGGCTCTCCGTCACCGCCGCACCCGAGCAGGCCCACGACCCCGCCGCCGTGACCATCGTGACCATGCACTCCGCCAAGGGCCTGGAGTGGGACCTGGTCGCCGTCGCCGGTCTCACCGAGGGCTCCGTCCCCTCCTACGACCTGCGCCGCGCCAAGGCCGACGAGACCGGGCGGGTGCGCGTGCCCGGCGACGGCTGGCTCGGCAAGCTCGCCGGCGCCTCCGTCCCCACCGCCCTGCGCGGCGATGCGGACACCCTGCCCGAGCTCGCCTGGGCCGAGGCCGACACCCAGGTCGACGCCGAGGGGATCATCCAGGAGTACCGCTTCGCGCAGGGCGAGGAGGCGCTGGCCGAGGACCGTCGCCTGATGTACGTCGCCGTCACCCGCGCCAGGCGCCGACTGCTGCTGACCTCCGCCGCCTGGCGCGAGGGGGTGCGCACCCCGCGGCCCCGCTCCCGCTATCTCACCGAGGCGGCGCCGCTGGTGCCCGAGGCGTTCCGCTCTGCGCAGGAGGTGCCGGAGGATAACCCGCTGGAGTCCGAGCGGCCCACCGCCACCTGGCCGCCCGCTCCGGGCGAGGCCGAGCAGGCCCGCGCCCGCGCCGCCGCCCGCCTCGCCGAGGTCGCCCGCGAGACCGCCGCCGCGTCGACGGACCTGGCCACCGACGACCCGGCGCCCGGTGGCCCGCAGCCCGACCGGACGGACCCGCCCGGTCCCGCGTCGGCCGCAGGGATCGAGGCGCCCGCGCTCGCCGACCCGGAGCTCGAGGAGCTCGTGCGACGTGCTCTCGCCGACCTCGCCCAGCACGCCGCCGCGCCCGCCGTGCACTCCCCGCCGCGGCTCTCCGCCTCCCAGGTGGTGGCGCAGGCCCGCGACCCGCAGGCCGCCGCGATCGAGCTGCTGCGCCCGCTGCCGCGCCGCCCCTCACCGGCCGCGGTGCGCGGCACCGCCTTCCACGCCTGGCTCGAGACCCGGTTCGAGAGCGCGACGCTGCTGGACCTCGAGGACCTCGCCGATCTCGAGGACCCGGAGGAGGAGCGCGCCCTCGCCGACGCCCGCGCCCTGCGCGAGGCCTTCGAGGCCTCCGACTGGGCGCACCGCAGCCCGATCGCTGTCGAGCAGCCGGTCACCACCCGGATCGGCGAGATCGGCGTGCGCGGCGTGATCGACGCGGTCTTCGCCGAGCCCGAGGGCGGCGACGGCACGGCAGGTCCCGACGGCACCGGCGGAGTGATCATCGTGGACTGGAAGACGGGCCGCATGCCCCGCCCCGCCCAGCTGCGCGAGCGCTCCCTGCAGCTCTCGCTCTACCGCCTGGCCTGGCACGAGCGGACCGGTCTGCCGCTCCGAAACATCCGCACGGCCTTCCACTTCGTGGCCGACGGGATCACCCAGGAGGTCACCGAGCACCCCTCCCGCGAACGGATCGCGGAGATGCTGTCGGGGGAGTGAAGCCGCGGGTGAGCTGGTGCCGCCACGGGCTCATGCCGCCCGGGTCGGCGGCCGCCGGGAGAATCGGGTCGGTGAAGGCGCTGAGCCCTGCTCAGGCCTCCGAGCGCGCGGCGTCGGCGGACCGCCCGCCGTCCTCGTTCGCGCTCATCTCGTCGTAGGCGCGCTCGGCCTCCTCGCGCGCGATCTGGGCGAGGTCCGCGTCGAGGTCGGCGATCATGCCGCGGGCGTCGGCGACGATGTCCTCGTCCTCGATCTCCAGGCCGTGCTCGAGCCACTCCGCGACCGCGAACTCGCCCAGCGCCTGCGCCCGCTCCATCAGCCGGGGATGGCTCGAGGTGGGCAGCTCCTCGCGATACGCGGCGTACAGGGAGTCGAACCGCTCCGGGTCCAGCGAGGAGATCAGCCAGGCCAGATCCGCCGCGGGATCGCCGACGATCGAGGAGGACCAGTCCCGCACGGCGCTGAGGCGCCGGCCCGAGACGAACAGGCTCTCCTCGGACAGGTCCCCGTGGATGAACTGGGGCGTGAAGTCCCACAGCTCCTGATCGGCCAGCAGCGCGTCCCACCGCTGCGCGACCGCGGCGGGCAGGTGCCCGGCGGCGTGGACCTTGTCGATCCGGGCACGGTGGCGGGCGTGCAGCACCTCCGGGGTGAAGGACTCCACCCCTGCGGACTCCGCCGCGTAGCGCGGCACGGTGTGGATCCGGGCGAGGACCTCGCCGAGGGAGCGGGCGAGCTCCTCGCTGTCCTGGAGGTCGTCGAGCATGAGCGGCCTGCCGACGGGGGCCTCGGTCACCGCGCTGCGCCCGCCCTCGGGGAGCTTGACGTAGCCGAGCACGGGCGGGATCACGGCCTTCAGCGGGGTCCCGGTGAGGGCATCGGCGACGCGCAGGTCGCGCTCGAGATGGATCCCGGCGGCCGTGGTGGCGGGGGAGTGGACCAGCACTCGGCGGCCGTCCTCCGCGACCACTCCGGCGACGTCGAGATCCTCGACCGGGGTGGCGATGGAGGAGGTCCGCACCGGGGCCAGCCCGGGGACCGCCGCCGCGGCGAGGGCAGCCATGGAGTAGGAGTTGCGATGCACGCGTCCACCGTACCCGCCCCGACCCCGCGCGCCGGTTAGGCTCGAGGCCATGCCGACGCTCCGTGGACCGCATCTCAGCACGCCCCTGACCCGCCTGGGCTCCGACCGCGACGCGCTGCTGCGCGGCGAGGACGGGGTGCTCGCCCCCGGCGAGGACGCCCGCTATCTCGTCACCCGCGCCGGGGCGGTCGCTCTCTCCGAGGACGAGGACGGCACGCTGCACGCCGTGCTGGAGACCGCGGACCCTCGCGGCGGCACCACCCAGCCGCTGGTGCTGCTGGGCCGACGGGACGGCGTGCGGGTGCTCGCCGTGGAGATCCCCGAGCCGAGCCCCGAGCTCGACGACCCCGGCCGTGATCTGCGCGACCTCCGGCGCGTCGCGGACCGGCTGGCCGATGCGGATGCCGACCTCGCCGCAGCCGCGGTCGCGATGGGCGCCTGGCACCGCTCGATGCGGCACTGCCCGCTGTGCGGCGGTCTGCTCGAGCCCGAGATGGCCGGCTGGGTGCTGCGCTGCCGTGAGGACGGCGTCGAGCAGTTCCCCCGCACCGACCCTGCAGTGATCATGGCCGTGCGGGACGGCCGGGACCGCCTGCTGCTGGCCCGCAACGCCCACTTCCCCGGCCGCTTCCACTCGGTGCTCGCAGGTTTCGTCGAGCCCGGCGAGAGCCTCGAGAACGCCGTCGCCCGGGAGGTCGCCGAGGAGGTGGGCGTGGCCGTCACCGAGGTCGAGTACATGGGCAGCCAGCCCTGGCCCTTCCCGCGCTCGCTCATGCTCGGCTACCGCGCCTGGGCGCCGGAGGCCGGCGAGCTCACCCTCCAGGACGAGGAGATCGCCGAGGCGCGCTGGTTCAGCCGCGAGGAGCTCGCCGCCGCGCTCGCGGCCGAGGAGATCGAGCTGCCCGGCCCCGCCTCGATGGGCCGCGCCCTGATCGACGACTGGTACGGCCGCTCCGCCGAGGCCTGAGCGGCGCTCGCCGGCCCATCGGCCGCCCGTCGGGGTGTGAGGCACCCGCCGTCCACAGCACCCCGTGGTGCGTCGCACCGCCCTGGCAGGATGGAGAGCGATGACCGACCAGACCGCCGCCCCCGACGCCACCGCCCCCTCCGCCCCGGCCGATGCGGAGTCGCTCCTCGCCGCGCTCGACCCCGAGCAGCGCGAGGTGGCGGGCAGCTTCGGCACGCCGCTGTGCGTGCTCGCCGGCGCCGGCACCGGCAAGACCCGCGCGATCACCCACCGCATCGCCTACGGGGTCGCCACCGGTCAGCTGAACCCCCGCCACGTCCTCGCCGTCACCTTCACCGCGAAGGCCGCCGCCGAGATGCGCTCGCGCCTGCGGGACCTCGGCGTGCCCGCCGTGCAGGCCCGCACCTTCCACTCCGCCGCGCTGCGCCAACTGCGCCACTTCTGGCCCCGCGTCGTCGGCGGACCGATGCCCGACATCATCGCCAGCAAGTACGCCGGGGTGGGCGAGGCCTGCTCCCGCCTGCACCTCAGCGTGGACCGGGCGGCGCTGCGCGACATCGTCGCCGAGGTCGAGTGGTCGCGGGTGTCGATGCTGACCCCCGAGACCTATCCCGACGCGGCCGCGCAGACGCGCCGCCCGGGCGTGGCGGGCTTCGACTCCCGCTCCATCTCCCGCATCCTCACCCAGTACGAGGAGGTGAAGAAGGAGCAGGGCGTCATCGACTTCGAGGACGTGCTGCTGCACATGGTCGGCTTCCTCACCGAGCGCGGCGATGTCGCCCGCGAGGTCCGCTCCCAGTACAAGCACTTCGTCGTCGACGAGTACCAGGACGTCTCCGCCCTGCAGCACGCGCTGCTGCGGCTGTGGCTGGGCACCTCCGACGACCTGTGCGTGGTGGGCGACGCCGCCCAGACCATCTACACCTTCGCCGGCGCCCGCGCCTCCTACCTCCTGGACTTCCGCAGCGAGTTCAAGCGCGCCCGCACCATCCGCCTCGAGCGCAACTACCGCTCCACCCCCGAGATCGTGCGCATGGCCAACACCGTCCTCGACGGCGCGCAGGGCCGCACCCGCGCCGGTCGTCTCACCCTCGTCTCCCAGCGCGATGCCGGGCCGCCGCCGCTGGTGGAGTCCTTCCCCGACGACGCCGCCGAGGCCGACGGGATCGCCGACCGCATCGGCGCGCTGATCGCCGAGGGCCGCACCGCCTCCGAGATCGCGATCCTGTTCCGCACCAACAGCCAGTCCGAGGCGTTCGAGCAGGCGCTCACCGCCCGCGGCATCGGCTACCTGGTGCGCGGCGGGGACCGCTTCTTCGAACGGCAGGAGGTGCGGCGCGCGATGGTGTCCCTGCGCGCCGCGACCCGCGTCGATCAGCTCGACCCGGCCCGCGCCGTCCGTGATGTCCTCTCCCAGCAGGGCTGGTCCGAGCAGGCCCCGGAGACCACCGGCGCGATCCGCGACCGCTGGGAGTCGCTGAACGCCCTCGTCGGCCTCACCGACACCATCACCGCCCGGCCCGGCGCGACCATGGCCGACGTGGTCCGCGAGCTCGAGGAGCGGGCCGAGTCGCAGGCCGCGCCCGTCGTCGACGGCGTCACCCTCGCCTCCGTCCACGCCGCCAAGGGCCTGGAGTGGCCGGTCGTGTTCGTGGTCGGCGCGAGCGACGGGCTGCTGCCGATCTCCATGGCGAAGACCCCTGCCGAGGTGGAGGAGGAGCGGAGACTGTTCTACGTCGCCCTCACCCGTGCCCGCGACCTGCTCACCGTCAGCTGGGCCGCGGCCCGCACCCCCGGTGCCCGCGGCTCCCGCAAGCCCTCCCGCTTCCTCGACGGGGTGCTCGCCCATCCCGACTCCCCGCGCACCGCGCCCGGCCCCGGACCGCGCCGCACCGGTCGACGCTCCGCCACCGTCTACTCCGAGTGCCGGGTGTGCGGGCAGGGCCTCGTCTCCGCCACCGAGCAGCGGCGCGGCCGCCACGACGGCTGCCCCTCCACCGCAGGGCCCGAGCTGCTCGCCGAGCTGCGCAGCTGGCGGCGCGAGGAGTCCGGGCGGCGCGGCGTCCCCGCCTACGCCGTGCTCACCGATGCCGCTCTCGAGGCCGTCGCCGAGCGCGCGCCCCGCACCGAGGAGGAGCTGCTGGCCGTGCCCGGGATCGGCCCCGCGAAGGTCTCCTCGTACGGCGCCGCGTTGCTGCAGATCCTCGCCGGACCCTCCGAGAAGGACTGAAACCGCAGGTCAAAAAATACTTCTGCATTCGCCGGGACGGGTGTAGAGTCGTCCACGTCAATCGTTCGGGTCGTGAGCCGGGAAGCCGGGGCACGCGCACAGAAAGGGGGTGGGTCTCGTGATCGTTTTCAGGAATCTGGCAGGAGCTGGCCTGCGCCCCCTCGGCGCGCCCGCTCTTCTGCCGCGCGAACGGGGCTATGCCCCGCGGTGCTCCGCCTGAGCTGACGAGGTCCACCCTCGCTGCACGGGGCGGCACCGGCGCCGCCCCCTCCCGCCCCTCCCGGGGCCGTCCTTCCCGACGACGTCGAAGCAGCGAGACGATGACTTCTCTACTGACCACTTTCCTGAACCCTGCGGACGCCTCCGCAGACATGCTGCCGTGCCACGACGCGGACGCGGCCGACGTCTTCTTCTCCGAGCGCCCCGCCGACCTCGAGCAGGCCAAGCTCCTGTGCGCCGACTGCCCCCTGATCCAGGAGTGCCGCCAGGGCGCCCTGGACCGGAGCGAGCCCTGGGGCGTCTGGGGAGGCGCGATCTTCCAGGACGGCCGCATCATTGCCGTCAAGCGCGGCCGCGGCCGCCCGCGGAAGAACCCCCTCCCCGACGCCGACGCGGCATGAGCGCGCCCGCGACGGTCGAGGGGACGACGAAGGGCGGGGCACCGATGGTGCCCCGCCCTTCGCGGTCTGTGGAGGCAGAGCCTCGCAGTACGTCGATCAGCAGTGCGTGCTGCCCGATCTCCTACCGCTCGTGCCTCGCAGTACGTCGATCAGCAGTGCGTGCTGCCTGCTCTCCTACCGCTCGTGCTTCGCAGTACGTCGATCAGCAGTGCGTGCTGCCTGATCTCCTACCGCTCGTGCCTCGCAGTACGTCGATCAGGCCTTGCCGAGGATCCGGTTCAGCTTGGTGCCGCACTCCGGGCACACGGCCTTGGCCATGCGACGACCGTTGGAGACGACGACGTTGCCCTCGGCCTCCCGCTTCTCGCGGCACTTGACGCAGTAGAACTCTCCGGCATAGGTCTCGTCGGCCATATCCGCTCCTCGTGGGTTCGTGAGTGATGAACATTCGCCGGCGCACGACTCTCGCCGCGGACCGGGACCGGACCACTGTAGCGGGGGGCGCACATGCGCACGAATCAGGAACAGCCGCGGCGCGGCGCAGAAGAAGGGTGATCCGATCTGACCGGCCCGTCGTGCGCTTCGGGAGGCTGGGGGCTCCGGGGAGCCGAGGAAGTGCGCACGACGAGCCGATATCGGCGGCCCGACGGCAGCGTGAGGCCGACCTGGGCCGTAGGACCCCGGGGGCGCTCAGCACCACGCGCACCTTCCCCGTGTGCGTCCTGCTAGTTATCCCGGGGTCCTACGTGCAGGGAAACCTAGCCCCTGCGGACCGGGCGGGTCAAAGACGGACCGGGGACCGACTGTGGACAACCGGCCGCATCCTGTGGACAGCCGGCCCCGCCCGGTGTGAACACTGTGGAGGAACCGTCATCGTCCCCGGTCACGACGCTCTGACCGGCCGAATCGCAGTGCACAGCTGTGGACGAAAAAACTTCGTCGACCGAGCGTGCCAGGCTTGCCCCATGAATGATCTGGTCCACCATGAGCAGCTGAGCGGGCCCCGCGGCGAGCGGGTGCTCGTGCGGCGCAGCGCACGACGCCGCCGCACCGTGTCCATCACGAGGCGCGACGGCGACATCGTGGTCGCGATCCCCGCCTCCTTCAGCGCCCGCCAGGAGCGGGACTGGGCACGGAAGATGGTCGACCAGATGGTCGCGCGGGAGGCGCGCAGCACCCCCGCGAGGCGCAGCGATGGAGAGCTGATGAGGATGGCACGCGAGGTCAGTGAGGCTCATCTCGGTGGCCGGGCCCACCCCGCCTCGGTGACGTGGTCCACACGCCAGAACACCCGCTGGGGCTCGTGCACCCCGGCAGACGGCACGATCCGGCTCTCGCACCAGCTGCAGGGCATGCCGGACTACGTGGTGCGCTCGGTGATGATGCACGAGCTGGTGCACCTGCTCGTGCCCGGCCACGGGCCCGAGTTCAAGGCCCTGATGGCCGCCTACCCGCAGGCGGAGAAGGCGCAGGGATTCCTCGACGGGGTCTCCTGGGTGAAGAACATGCCGCCGCTGGACGGCGACGACGTCGAGGAGGCCGCCGGAGAGGCCTGAGCGCGGCCGGGGCGGGCGGCGCTGCGCCCGCGGACGCCGTCGAGCACAGGCCGGCGCCGGACCGCGCGGCGCTGGAGCTCAGCGCTGGAGCTCAGCGCAGCAGCGTCGCGAAGCGCTCCGCGAGGGCATCCAGCGCGGCGGGCAGGTCCGGGACCACGCCCTCCGGCAGCAGCTTCGCCGCCGGGCCGGGCAGGGGAGTGCGGGAGGGCCAGGGGAACCACTGCACGTCCCCCGACTCCTCGCTCGCCCTGAGCGGCATCTGGGCCGCCGGGCGCGGGGCGCGCAGCAGGTACTGCACGTCCCAGTGCTCCTGGCAGCGGCCGAAGGCGGCGTCCAGCCCGTGACGGTGGAGCATGGCCGGGCCCTCGCCGATGCGCTCCAGGCCCGACAGTCCGATCTCCTCGGCGACCTCGCGCCGCGCCGCCTGCTCGAGGCTCGTCTCGCCGTCCTCGAGATGACCGCCGGGCTGCACCCAGAAGCGGCCCTTGAGGTGCCAGACGAGCGCCACGTGCTCGCCCGGCGCATCGGTCACGATCGCGCTCGCGGTGAGATGGCGCGGCCCGCCGTCGCGGTACAGGGCGCGCGGCACCCCCGTCAGCAGGTCGAGGAACTCCCGGGCGAGGTCGGGCGTCGAGGCCGCGCCCTCGAGCGCGAGGGCGAGCTCTGTCGCCGCCGGCTCGGGCGCGGCCGACGACGTCGGAGCGCTCACGGGCGGCTCGGCGGCAGGAGCCCGATCCGCCACCGGCGAGGCGTCCGCGGTGCCGTCGTCCACCTCAGCGGGCATCGCCCGCCGGGCCGTTCCCGTCCTGGTCGGTGCCGGACCCGTCGGAGTCGCCGCTGTCCGAACCGCCGTCGTCGGTGGACTCCCCATCGCCCGGGCCCTCGCCATCCTCGCGCAGCCGGCCCTGCTCGTCCTCGTGGGGCGCGTCGTCCACGCCCTCGCCGGCCAGCAGCTTCTCGAGCTCCGCGTCGAAGTCGGCGGGGATGGTGACGTCGGCGAGCTCCTCCGCGCCCTCGGCCGGGGCGGCGGCGTCGGTCCTCGGCGCCTGCGGCGTGCCCGAGAGCACCTCCGCCGTGGGCAGCAGGTCGGGGTGGTCCCACTTCGCCTCACGGCCGGACTCGCCCTCGGTGGCCAGCACGGATTCCCACCAGGACAGCGCCTCGCGCACGCGGCGCGGACGCATCTCGATGCCGATGGTCTTCGAGAGCATCTGCTCGGCCGGGCTGCCGGCCGCGCGGCGGCGGCGCAGCACCTCGCGCAGCGCCTCCAGGTCCGGCAGCTTGCCGGTCAGCGCCTTGGTGGTGACGTGGTCGACCCACGCCTCGATGAGTGCGAGGGTGGTCGCGAGCTCCTCGAGGGCCCGCTCCTGCGAGGCGCGGCGCGTGAAGACGAACATCTCCTCGGGCCGGCGCGCCTGCATCGACTGCGGGTCCGAGAGGTCCAGGTCCCGCACCATCTCGTCGAGCGCGTCGAGATCCAGGGTGATCCCGCGCGAGTAGTCCTCGATCGCGGAGAACAGGGCGCGTCCCAGCCACGGCGCGGCGGTGAAGAGCGCTGTGTGCGCGATCTCGCGGGAGGCGAGGAAGATCCGCGTCGACGCCGGGTCGAGGGAGTGCGCTGAGATCAGGTCCTCGACGTTGGCGGCGACCAGCGCCGGCTCGCCGTCGCGGCCGAGCGGCAGCCCCAGGTCCGTGGTGCCGGAGATCTCCCGGGCCAGCGCCCCGATCGCGTGACCGAACTGGACGCCGAACATCGTCCCGCCGATGCGCTCCATCATCCCGGCCGGATCGCCGCCGCCGGGCATCTGCATCCCGGCCGCGCCCATGGCGCCCAGATCGCCCATCTGCCCCATCTGCGCGCTGATCGCCTCGCCGATGGCGCCGGCCATGTACTTCGCGACCGGCTCCACGATCGGCTTCCAGCGCGGCAGGGTGCGCGCGAGCCAGGTGCCGCGGCTGTACACCTGCAGCTCCGCGGAGGGCACGTCGATCGCGAGCACCGGGTCCAGCCACAGCCGCGCCACCTGCGCCGCCTGGCGCAGCTCGGCGACCTGCTCGGCCGAGGGGCTCGGATCGCCTGGCGTGCCGGACGGCGTCTCGACGCCCGGCAGGGTCAACTGCCCGGCGGCGGTGCGACGCGCGAGGTCCTCCGCCATCTGCCAGTTCACGGGGCTGTCGCCCTGGGCGGCGAAGAGGTTCTGCATCTGGGCGGCGGCCGCGCGCAGCTGCGCGGGGTCCTGGGGGAGGTTCGCCTGCTGCGCCAGGGCGGAGAGGTCCAGCCCGTCCAGCGCTCCCTCGGGGAGCGCGTCCCCGAAGGTCTCCTTCAGGAAGCGCTTCAGCGCCTCCTCGTCCATGTCACCGGGTCCACCCGGGATCGGGGCATCGCTCATGGCCACCTCCTGCGGTCCGTGGGGTCCCCAGGGTACCGACCGCACCCCGGGAGAGCGCTGACCGTCCCGCCCGGTGCGGCACAATGGGCCGGGTGACCGACGACCCCACGCCCCCTGCCCGCCGCCGCGGGGTGCGCGCGGCGGCCGCGCGCGCGATCGACGACGCGCAGCTCGCCCGGCCCCGGCTCGCACTGACGATGCTCGCGCTGCTGTGCGCGATGATCCTCGGCGGCTCCCTGCTCCCCGTGCCCTACGTCATCGAGCGGCCCGGGCCCGCCATCGACGTGCTCGGCGAGTGGGAGGACGAGGAGATCCTCGTCATCGACGGCGCCGAGACCCACCCCACCGAGGGGTCGCTCATGATGACCACGGTCTCCGTCGACGGCGGGCCCGGCTACAGGGTGACCCCCGTCGAGGTCGTCGCCGCCTGGTTCGACCGCTCCAAGATGGTGCTGCCGCGCGAGGCGGTCTTCCCCGACGGGCAGACCCGCGAGCAGACCACCCTGACCAACACCGCCGCGATGAGCACCTCCCAGCAGGACGCCGTCGCGGTCGCCCTG
Organism: Brachybacterium atlanticum; assembly: GCF_025669985.1. Taxonomy (NCBI): domain Bacteria; kingdom Bacillati; phylum Actinomycetota; class Actinomycetes; order Micrococcales; family Dermabacteraceae; genus Brachybacterium; species Brachybacterium atlanticum. The sequence continues at coordinate 20,138 of NZ_JAKJJW010000030.1, forward strand.
GACGAGCTCGACATCGAGTACCGCGACGTCGTGATGATCGCGGGCGTCCAGGAGGACGGCGCCGCGGCCGGCACCCTCGAGGGCGGCGACGTGATCGTCTCCGTCGGCGGGCAGACCGCCGGCGACGTGCAGGGCTATCGCGACCTCATCGCCGCCGTGCCCGAGGGCGAGGACGTGGAGATGACCGTGCGCCGCGACGGCGAGGAGAAGGACCTCCAGGTCCCCACCGAACTCGTCGACGGCACGCCGCGGATGGGGGTGATCCTCGCCGAGGGCCACGAGTTCCCGCTCGACATCGACATCGCCGTCGGCGACGTCGGCGGCCCGAGCGCGGGGCTGATCTTCTCCCTGTCCGTCTACGACGAGCTGACCGAGGGGGCCCTCACCGGCGGACACGCCATCGCCGGGACCGGCACCATCGCCGAGGACGGCACCGTCGGCTCCATCGGCGGTATCCGCCAGAAGATGGTCGGCGCGGAGGAGTCCGACGCCGAGTTCTTCCTGGCCCCCTCCGCGAACTGCGAGGAGGTCGTCGGCTACGAGCCCGACGGGCTCGAGGTCGTCGCCGTCGGCACCTTCGAGGAGGCCCTCGAGGCGACGACCACCATCGCCGAGACCGGCACCGTCGAAGGACTCCCCACCTGTGAGGACGTGACCCCATGAGCAAGAAGAACCGACGACGCGCCCCGCAGCGCCCCACTGTCGTCTTCGACTTCGGCGGCGTGCTGAGCGCCGGCCACGACCCGGTCCCCGACATCCACGAGCTGCTTGGCGGAGACGTCGAGGCCGTCGGCGAGGCGCTGTGGGCCGAGCGCGGCGACTACGACGCCGGCCGCACCAGCCCTGCCGAGTACTGGGGGTTGGTCGCCCGCGCCGCCGGCGTGGAGGAGCTCACCGCTGCGGAGATCGACGAGCTGCAGGACGCCGACAACCGCTACTTCCTGCGCCTGGAGCCCGATTCCCGCGCGCTGCTGCACGACCTCGCCCGCAACGACGTGCGCATGGCGCTGCTGTCCAACGCCTCGGCCGCCTTCGGCGAGGCGGTGCGGAAGGCCGACTGGTTCGAGGCCTTCACCCTCGCGGTGATCTCCGCCGAGGAACGCACCGTGAAGCCCGAGCGGGAGATCTACGAGGTGCTGCTGGACGTGCTGGCGCACGAGACCGGGGGAGTGCGGCTCCCCTCGGCGGTGATCTTCTTCGACGACCGCGCGGAGAACGTCGAGGCCGCCCGGGCGCTCGGCATCGACGCGCATCTCTGGCCCCGCAACGGCGATCCGCGCCCCGAGGGCACCGAGCCCGGCGTGAGCATCGCCCGGCGGGTGCTCGCCGAGCGCGGAGTCCCGACGGACTGAGCCGGTTCGCCCTCCATCTGGGCGGCCCGAGCCGAGCCCGGGCGGGTCGCGCGGAGGGCGGGCGGGGTAGAGTCGGTCATCGCGACGACTCCCGTGCGGCGCCGCCCTGCGGCGCGCCGGTGAGAGACCAGCACTCCGACCGCTCTCCGACAAGGACACCACATTGGCAGAGTTCATCTACACGATGTACAAGGCCCGCAAGGCCGTGGGCGACAAGGTCATCCTCGATGACGTCACCATGAGCTTCTACCCGGGCGCGAAGATCGGCATGGTCGGCCCCAACGGCGCCGGCAAGTCGACCATCCTGAAGATCATGGCGGGGCTGGACCAGCCCTCCAACGGCGAGGCCCGCCTCAGCCCGGGATACTCCGTCGGCATCCTGCTGCAGGAGCCGCCGCTGGACGAGTCCAAGACCGTCCTGGAGAACGTCCAGGAGGGCATGGGCGAGCTGTTCAAGAAGGTCCAGCGCTTCAACGCCATCGGCGAGGAGATGGCCGAGCCCGACGCGGACTTCGACGCGCTGATGGAGGAGATGGGCAAGCTCCAGACCGAGATCGACGCCCAGAACGGCTGGGACCTCGACTCGCAGCTCGAGCAGGCGATGGACGCGCTGCGATGCCCGCCCGGCGACGAGCCCGTCACCCACCTCTCCGGCGGTGAGCGCCGTCGCGTGGCGCTGTGCAAGCTGCTGCTGGAGAAGCCCGACCTGCTGCTGCTGGACGAGCCCACCAACCACCTCGACGCCGAGAGCGTGCTCTGGCTCGAGCAGCACCTCCAGCAGTACGAGGGCGCCGTCATCGCCGTCACCCACGACCGCTACTTCCTCGACCACGTCGCGGAGTGGATCGCCGAGGTCGACCGCGGCCACCTCTACCCCTACGAGGGCAACTACTCCACCTATCTGCAGAAGAAGGAGGAGCGCCTCCAGGTCCAGGGCAAGAAGGACCAGAAGCTCGCCAAGCGCCTCAAGGAGGAGCTGGACTGGGTCCGCTCCAACGCCAAGGGCCGCCAGGCGAAGTCCAAGTCCCGTCTGGCCCGCTACGAGGAGATGGCCGCAGAGGCCGAGAAGACCCGCAAGCTCGACTTCGAGGAGATCACCATCCCGCCCGGCCCCCGCCTGGGCAACCAGGTGATTGAGGCGAAGGACCTGAAGAAGGGCTTCGGCGAGCGGATGCTCATCGACGGGCTCTCCTTCTCCCTGCCGCCGAACGGCATCGTGGGCGTCATCGGCCCCAACGGCGTCGGCAAGACCACCCTGTTCAAGACCATCGTGGGCCTCGAGCCCCTGGACGGCGGCGAGCTGAAGATCGGCCAGAGCGTCAAGATCAGCTACGTCGACCAGAACCGCGAGAACATCGACCCGGAGAAGAACCTCTGGGAGGTCGTCTCCGACGGGCTGGACTTCATCCAGGTCGGCAAGGTCGAGATCCCCTCGCGCGCCTACGTCAGCCAGTTCGGCTTCAAGGGCCCGGACCAGCAGAAGAAGGCCGGCGTGCTCTCCGGCGGCGAGCGCAACCGCCTGAACCTCGCGCTCACCCTAAAGCAGGGCGGCAACGTGCTGCTCCTGGACGAGCCGACGAACGACCTGGACGTGCAGACCCTCGGCTCGCTCGAGAACGCGCTGCTGGAGTTCCCCGGCTGCGCCGTGGTCGTCTCCCACGACCGCTGGTTCCTGGACCGCGTGGCGACCCACATCCTCGCCTTCGAGGGCACCGAGGAGAACCCGGCGAACTGGTACTGGTTCGAGGGCAACTTCGAGTCCTACCAGCAGAACAAGGTCGCCCGCCTGGGCGAGGAGGCCGCGCGCCCGCACCGCGTGACCTACCGCCGCCTGACCCGCGACTGAGGCCCGGGCCGGAGCACCGGTCCAGCCGACGGAAGGGGCCGATCACCTCGCGGTGATCGGCCCCTTCCGTCGGCTGGGATCGTCCCGGCCGGCTCGGAGAGCGGGCGCCGACGTCTGGCCGCGATCCGCGCCGGACGAGCGCCAGGCTCAGATGCCGCTGATCCCGGGGTCGAGCGTCGCCACCACCCGCGGGGAGGGGGAGCCGGAGCCGCTGCCCGGCGCGATCTCCCGCGTGACCAGCAGACGATCGGCCGTCCCGTCGGCGGTGAACGCGATCTCGCCGTCGCGGGAGAGGTCCAGCACGCCCAGGCTCCGCGCGACCCCGTCGGTCTCGCGCCACAGCTCGAGCACCTCGCCGTCCCAGCCGGCGACGCCCTCGGCGCGCAGCGCCACGCCGTCCTCCGCGATCACCGCCTGCCAGGTGCCGTTGTCGCTCAGTCCGGGCACGAGCTGCGCCTCGGGGGAGAGGGAGAGCGTCGCCCAGGTGTCGGTGAACTCCTCGGCCTCGGCGAGATCGCCGCTGGTGGTCACCAGCAGCCCGCCCAGCACCAGGGCGGTCACCGCCAGGAGCGCGGCGAGCGTGCGGGAGATCCAGGGGGTGCGGCGCGTCCCGGCGCGGGCCTGCTGTCGGCGCCGGCGGCGTGCACGGCGTCCGCGCTCCGCCTCGTCGCCGGGGCGGAAGGCGAAGGAGGGGGCGGCGTCCGGGGCGGACTGCTCGCCGCCGGAGGGGACGGGGGTCGGGGCCGAGGGGGCCGACACCCCGGGCGCCGCGGCCGGTGCGGCACCGGGACGGGCGGGCGGCCCCACCACGCGGCGCTGCGAGTCCGTGCCCAGCACCGGGGTCGCGTAGTCGCCGCTGTAGGCCGCCTCGGGCTCCGGGGCGGGGACCGGCTCCGGGGCGAAGCCCTCGAGCACGGCCACATGCAGGTCCCGCGAGGGCGGGACGGCGGTCAGGAGCGTCAGCCGCGCCGCCGCCTCGATCGCGTGGCGGTGCACTCCCGCGGTCTCGGGACCTCGCGCGATCTCCTTCAGCCGTGCCCGCTCCGAGGGATCCGCGAGGGCCAGGGCGTCGAGGGCGGCCAGGGCCCGCAGCTCCGGGTCCTCCGGGCCGCCGAGGGGCACGAGCGCGTCGAGGACCTGGGCGAGGGCGGTCGCGGCTCCCGGCCGCTCGGCCCCCGTCGCCGCGAAGCGGCCCTGCGCGGCGGACTCGACGAGGGCGCGCTGGGGCAGCGGGAGGCCGAGCAGGACCCGCAGCACGTCCACCTCCCGTCGGTCGCGGGTGCGGTCGTTCGCGGCGGCGGGGGAGACCAGCGAGCGGACGTCGCCGCTGGAACGGGTCGCGAGCGCCGCGCGTCGGGCCCGGTCCAGCACCGCCGCCTCGCCGGGCAGGCCGCTCGCGGCGAGCTCGGCGGCATCGCGCAGGCACGAGCGCAGCACGCTGACGGTGAGCGCCGACGCGCGGGCGGCGGAGCCGGTCACGTGGAGCGCGAGACCGTGGAGACGCGGACCGAGCACGTCCAGCAGCGCACCGGCTGCGCGACGGTCCCCACCCGCGGTGCGCCGCAGGAGGGTCCGCACCGGATCGAGCCGCTCCCCGAGGTCGATCGTGTCCTCCGGGATCCCGGGAAGATCCATGACGTCCCCGGTCGCTGCCTCGCTGACCATCCGGGCCCCTCCATGCGCTGTGCTCTCGTCGACGGCACCGCCCCCACGGTGCCGCTCCCCATTGTGGCAGGCAGGAGCGCCGCCGCGGGCGCAGAGCGCGCGGAACGGGGACGAGTGGGGGAGGAAGGGGGGAGCGGAGTCCGCTGAAAGTTCTTGCAAGAGGGTTGACAGATCGCGACGGCCACTCGCGCGGATGAACGGGAGACGTCCCAACAGTGCTGGTGAGGGTCCAGAAATTCTCCCGGTCTTCGGTGATCCCGACACGCAAGACCATTGCAAGAAGGAGCCCCGGCTCGGGTATCTTGGGGGCCATGAAGCCGATCTCCACGATCACCGTCGCCTCCGAGCTCCCGGACGCCCTCGCCCCCCTGCGCGATCTCGCGCTGAACCTGCGCTGGTCCTGGCGTCGACAGACCGTCGACCTGTTCCGCAGCCTGGACCCGCAGGCCTTCGTCGACAGCGGCGAGAACCCCTTTACGATGCTGCCCATGGTGCCCGCCGGGCGCCTGGCCGAGGCGGCGCGGGACGAGTCCTTCCTCACACGGATGCGCTCCGAGGTCGGGGACCTGCGCACCTATCTCGACTCCGGCCGCTGGTTCCAGCGCACCGTCCCGGGCGAGCAGGGCACCGGCCAGGGCTCCTCGATCGCGTACTTCTCCATGGAGTTCGGGATCACCCCCACCCTGCCGATCTACTCCGGCGGCCTCGGCATCCTCGCCGGCGACCACCTGAAGTCCGCCTCGGACCTCGGCGTCCCGCTGACCGCCATCGGCCTGCTCTACCAGTGGGGCTACTTCTCCCAGTCCCTGGACCGCAGCGGCTGGCAGCAGGAGGAGTACCGCCTCAACGACCCCGCCGACCTCCCCGTCGAGCCCGTCCTCGAGCAGGACGGCACCCAGCTCACCGTCCGCGTGACCCTCCCTGGCGGCCGCGACGTGGCGATCGCCGTGTGGAAGGCCCAGGTGGGCCGGGTCGCGCTGCTGCTGCTGGACACGAACGTCGAGGGCAACGACGAGTCCGCCCGCCAGATCACCGACCGCCTCTACGGCGGCGATCACGAGCACCGCATCGTCCAGGAGATCGTCCTGGGCATCGGCGGCGTCCGCGCCGTGCAGGAGTACGCCCGCGTCACCGGCGGACCGGCCCCCACCGTCTTCCACCTCAACGAGGGCCACGCCGGGTTCTCCGGGCTGGAGCGCGTGGGTCGCCTGATCGAGGCCGGCGCCGGGTTCTCCGAAGCCGTCGCCGAGGTGCGCGCCGGCACCGTCTTCACCACCCACACCCCGGTCCCCGCCGGCATCGACCGCTTCGACGCCTCGCAGCTGCGCGGCTACCTCGACGCCGACGAGAACGGGCTCTCCCGCCTGATCCCCTCCCTCCCGGTCGAGGCCGCGCTCGCGCTCGGCATCGAGGAGGGCGGCGACATCTTCAACATGGCCCAGCTCGGCTTCCGCATCGCCCAGCGCTCCAACGGCGTCGCGAAGCTCCACGGCGCCGTCTCCCGCGCCATGTTCCAGAACCTGTATCCGGGCTTCGACGTGCCCGAGGTCCCGATCGGCTCGGTCACCAACGGCGTGCACCGCCGCACCTGGACCTCCGCCCACATGGACGACCTGTACAAGAAGGCGCTCGGCGACGTCGACATCTCCTCCATGTCGGACTGGAGCGCGCTGTCGGCCCTCACGGACCACGAGCTCACCTCCACCCGGGACGCGCTGCGCGCGGACCTCGTGGCGATGGCGCGCAAGCACGTGAAGGACTCCTGGCTGCGCCGCGGGGCCGACGAGGCCGAGCTCGCCTGGACCGACCACATCCTCGACCCGGGCGTCCTGACCATCGGCTTCGCCCGCCGCGTCTCGACCTACAAGCGGCTGACGCTGATGCTCTCGGATCCCGAGCGTCTCAAGCGGATCCTGCTGGACGAGGAGCGCCCGGTCCAGATCGTCGTGGCGGGCAAGTCCCACCCGGCCGACCGCCCCGGCAAGGAGTTCCTCCAGCAGCTGGTGCAGTTCGCCGACGACCACGGCGTGCGCCACCGGATCGTGTTCCTGCCCGACTACGACATCCGCATGGCCTCGGTGCTGATCGCCGGCGCCGACGTGTGGCTGAACAATCCCGTCCGCCCCGAGGAGGCCTCCGGCACCTCGGGCATGAAGGCCGTGCTCAACGGCGGTCTGACCTTCTCGATCTCCGACGGCTGGTGGGACGAGATGAAGGACGATGCGGCCGGGTGGACGATCCCGACCGCGGACGTCGCCGACCAGGTCGAGCGCGACCGGATCGAGGCCGGGGCGCTGTACGAGATCCTCGAGCAGGAGATCGCGCCGCTGTTCTACGAGCGCGACGCGCGCGGGATGCAGCGCGGCTGGATGACGAAGGTCCGCTCCTCCCTGGTGCGGATCGCCCCGCAGATCACCGCCGCCCGGATGGTGCGCGACTACGTCACCGACCTCTACCTCCCGGCCGCTCGTGCCGCGGGCGCCTTCGCTGCGAATCCCGCGCTGGCCGGGGCGTTCACCGAGTGGAAGGCACGCGTGGGCCAGGTGTGGTCGCAGATCGCCGTGCGCGATGTGCGCCTCGAGGGCACGACCGGGGACCGGGTGGCGACCGGCGCCGAGGTCACCCTCTCGGCCGAGGTCGACCTCGCCGGCCTCGCGGACGAGGACGTGCTGGTCGAGGCGGTCCTGGGAGAGGTCGCCGACGGGGATGAGATCATCGATCCGCAGCTGATCCCGCTGCGACGCGGGGATGAAGTGCGCTTCGCCGCCCGCTTCACCCTCGCCGTCCCCGGCCGGGTGGGCTTCACCGTGCGGGTCACCCCGCAGCATCCGGTGCTGTCCTCCCGCGCCGAGCTCGGGCTGGTGACCACCGCCTGAGGCTCCCCGCCCCACGCACCCGTCAGAGAGGCCTCGAACCCGTGCCGACCCGTCGACAGCTCCTGCTCACCGCCGCCGCGACGGGACTGGCCGGAGTCGGGGCCCTCTCCGGCTGCTCCCGCGGCGGCCCGGCCGAGCTCGAGGACGGCGACCGGCTGAGGATGCGGGTGTGGAGCGAGGCGGCCGGCGCCGCCTACGAGGAGTCGCTGGCCGCGTTCACCGCGGACAGCGGCATCGAGGTCGAGCTCGAGGTGCTGAGCTGGGACGACTACTGGACCCAGCTGCCGCTCGACGTCGCCGGCGGCACCCTGCCCGACGTGCTGTGGATGAACACCGCCCATCTCGCCGAGACCCAGGCCGCAGAGGTGCTGCTGGACGTCGGCGAGATCGTCGGGGGCGACAGCTCAGCCTGGGAGCAGGTCGCCACCGACCTCCACCGGATCGACGAGACGCTGTGGGGCGTGCCCCAGTACTACGACCAGAGCCTGCTGATCGCGAACCAGGGCCTCGTCGCCGCCGCGGGCGGGGACGCCTCCGCGCTGGTCTTCGACCCCGGCGCGGGCTCCGATCCGCTGCGGGAGCTCGCCACCGCCCTCACCGCCGACGGGGAGGGCCGCCATCCCGGGGACGAGGGCTTCGACCCCGCCGCCCGCACCACCCACGGCTTCAGCGCCCATCCCGACCGCTCCTCGGTGCTCGGCCCGTTCCTCGCCGGGCAGGGCGGGGCCTGGCAGGACGAGGGGGGCGCCGTCACCCTCGCCACCGAGCAGGGCGTCGCCGCGATCCAGTACCTCGCCGACCTCGCCTCCTCCCATCTCGCGCCCGCCGCGGCCGAGACCCTCGAGGAGCCCGGCCGCTGCCGGGACCTCTTCGTCGGCGGGCGGCTGGGGCTGCTGCAGACCGGCACCTACGACCTCCACACCCTGGTCGAGGAGATCGACGGCGCCTTCGAGTGGACCCTGCACCCGGTGGTCGCGGGGCCCGAGGGCGCCCGTCCGCTGGTGCACTCCGTCGCGGCCGCCGGTGTGGATCCCGACGACGCGGACCGCGCCGCGGCGATCGGGAGGCTGCTGGGCTGGCTCGGCTCGGTCGAGGGGCAGCGGCCGCTGGCCGAGAACCGCCTCGGGATCCCCGCGCACCGCGACCTGCGCGGCGCGTGGGAGGAGAGCTGGGCGGGCGTCGGCGTGGACGTCTCCGCGGTGGAGGTGCCGCAGGACCCGGCCCTCCCCGAGCACGGGGCCCGCTCCGCGGAGGCGACCGGCGAGGCGCTCGCGATCATCGCCGAGGTGTTCCGCGGCGACGCCACGGCGGAGGAGGCGCTTCCCCGCGCCCAGGGGGCCGCCCGCACGGTCATGTCCTGACCGGCGGCGGAACCGACGGATCACGGCCCCGCCCGATCCGCCGCGGCGGATCAGCCCCGGCGCGGCGCGCGGATCATGCCCTCCTGCGTGACCGTCGCGACGAGCTCCCCGGACCGGTCGAAGATCTGCCCGTGGGTGAGACCGCGCCCGCCCGAGGCGGAGGGGGAGCGCTGGACGTACAGCAGCCACTCGTCGGCCCGCACGTGGCGGTGCCACCAGATCGCGTGATCGATGGTCGCCATCTTCAGACCGGGCGTCATCCAGCTCAGGCCCTGCTTGCGCAGGATCGGCTCGAAGGGCGTGTAGTCGCTGGCGAAGGCGAGGATCGAGTCGTGCAGCAGCGGGTCCGCGTCCACCGGGGCGAGGGTGCGCATCCACACCATCTGCGCGTCGATCGTGCCGCCGTTCGCGTCGGGCCGCAGGTAGATCGGGTCGGTGACGTGGCGGATGTCGATCGGCCGCTGCGTGGACCAGTACTCGGCGACCGGGTGCTCGATGCCCGCGAGCACCTCGGCGGTCGTCGGCAGCCCCTCGGGGTCCGGGGCCTCGGGGGCGTGCTCGGCGTGCTCGAGCCCCTCCTGCTCCTCCTGGAACGAGGCGGTCATGGCGAGGATCGTGCGCTCGCCCTCCTCCTCGGTGCGGCCGGGCTGGGTCGCGAGCACGCGTCGGACGGAGAAGGAGCCGCCGTCGCGCAGCGCGTCGACCTCGAAGCGGATCGGGTGCGCGGGATCGCCCGGGGCGAGGAAGTAGGAGTACATCGAGTGGATCCGACGGCCCTCCGGGACGGTGCGGCCCACCGCGGTGACGGCCTGGCCCATCACCTGGCCGCCGAAGACGTGACCGCCGGGCTGCGGGGAGGAGTCCCCCTCGTAGACGGCGACGGCGGTGGCGGAGGAGGCCGCCCCCGCGGCGTCGACGGGGCGGAGGTCCAGCAGGTCGACGAGGCCAGCGGCGACGCGCGTGTGGTCGGGGTTCGAGGCGGTCATGCCCCGATCGTACTGGTCAGGCCGTGCCGGTCCGGGGATCTAGCATGAGCATCATGCAGTTCACGATCACCACCGACGCCACGCCCGAGCACCCCGCACCGCTGGATGTGCCCGTCCCCGTGCGCTGGACCGACCTCGACGCCTACGGGCACGTGAACAACGCCGCCATGGTGCGCCTGCTCGAGGAGGCCCGCATCGCGGCCTTCTGGCAGCCCGCGCCCGAGCAGCTCGAGCTCGGGGCGCAGCAGCCGCCCGCCGCGCTGCCGGTCAGCGGCGCCGGTACCGAGGACGCCGCCATCGCGACAGTCATCGCTTCCCAGCGCATCGAGTACGTCCGTCAGCTCGGCCACCGCCGCGACGGCGTGGTGGTGCGGCTGTGGCTCTCCCGCATCGGCGGGGCGAGCCTGACCGCGGACTATCTCGTCCTCACCCGCGACGATCCCGAGGGCAGGGCGCCCTACGCCCGCGCCCGCACCGTCATGGTGCTGGTGGACGCGGAGACCGGCTCCCCGGTCCGCCTCGAGCAGGAGGCCCGCGAGTCGCTGCGCGCCTTCACGGGCGAGCCGCTGACCTTCCGGGACTGACTTCGGTGGAGGCCACCTATCAGAGCCCCGCAGCCTGCAGCAGGCCCACACCGAGAACCTGCGCGCGCAGCGCCTGCATCCCTATGTACAGCGCGAAGCCGGTGCTCAGAAGAAGTGCCACGCCGAGTGCGGTATGTGCGAGCACCGCTCGCCTGCTCTTGGCAGGCGAGCGGTACCAGAAGATGCACGCCACGCCCGTCGCCAGCTGGAGTGCCGCGGACCACTGGAATCCGGGCGCCAGGCTCGGATCGCGGATCAGCTGGCAGAAGCTCACGGTGGAGATCAGTCCCAGAGGGATGAAGATCAACGCCGCGATCACCGGGAATCTTTTGGCCCGAGAGAGTCCGGCCCACCACCGTTCGAGACGGTGGCGTCTATCGGTGTGCTGGCCCTGTCGGGCAGTGGTGGATTCATTCATTTGCAGAGGCGTCCCGCTTCCGTGATCATCGCTGAGGTGATGACGCCCGCTCCCGCCCCGACGAGCGATCCTGCAAGAGTCGGTGCGGCAGCGATCGTCGCAAGTGTCCACACGATGCCATTGGCATACCCTGCGGCGGAGAGAATGTTCTTGCATGTCTCGACGCTCACTCGCTGGGGTGAGATCGCGCCCGGCGTGGCAGCGGCCGCGTCCGAGGTGAGGTCCCTCATGACGTCTTCGGGGACTGTCACCACTTCTCGATCTCCTCGAGTATTGGTGACGGTCAATGTCTGTGCGGCTGGGTCGAGCGTGAAGGTGACCACGGTGCCATCTTCTGCGGTAAGAGACTGCTGATCTGGATCAGTTGCCGACGTCGACTCGATGGGATTCGCTGTTGCAGCTTTGCTGGTGTCGGCATGGGCTGACGTGAGACCGGCGGTCATTGCAAGAATTGCGGTCGCAACCAGTGTGGTCGCTTTTGCAGCATTGCGGGTGTTCATGTGGCTCCCCCCTGATTCTCATGAAGAATGCTGTTTCCAGACGCTCTCATAGGCCGGGGGGGAAAGCAAACCATCGACCGTTCTCAGGAGAGCCGGTCGGGGACCTGCTGCCCGGCCGCGGGCGCCTCGCCGCCATCGACGGTGTTGAGCATCGAGTGGGCGGCCCGCTCGAGGTAGTCCCACAGCGTCTGCTCGTGCAGCGGCGCGAGCTCGAGCTCATCGACCGCGACGCGCATGTGGCGCAGCCAGGCGTCCCGCGCCGAGGGCGAGACGGGGAAGGGGGCGTGGCGGATCCGCAGCCGCGGATGCCCGCGCTCGGCGCCGTAGGTCTTCGGCCCGCCCCAGTACTGGGCGAGGAAGGTCTCCAGGCGGTGCTTCGCCCCGGTGAGGTCCTCCTCGGGGTACATCGGGCGCAGCAGCGGGTCCTCGGCAACGCCCTCGTAGAACCGCTCGACGAGCCGGGCGAAGGTCGGCGCGCCGCCGACGGCGTCGTAGAAGCTCTGCTGCTCGGGCGAGCGGCCTGCGGGAGTGGTCATGGTCGTGCTCCGTCTGTTCAGGGGCGGGCGAGGGTCACTTGCCCGCTTCGACGAAGCGGGGCAGGGCGAAGGCGACGTGGGCGGAGGCGAAGCCGGCGCGGATCCGTGCCCGCAGCTCCCGCTCGACGCCCCACTGCTGGCCGGGGACGGTCTGCACCACGACGCGGCGCTGGTAGCGGTTGCCGTCGACGTCGAGGATGCCGCTGATGTCCGCCGGGGCGAGGATCAGCTCCTTCCACTGCGGGTCGGACCGGAGATCAGCGGTGACCTGCTCGAGGATCCTCGTGACCGTCTCATCGTCGGCGCCGGCGTCGATGTCGAGGGTGACCACGGCGTTGGAGAAGCCGCGCGCGTAGTTGCCCACGCGGATGATCTCGCCGTTGCGCACCGTCCACAGCACGCCGTCCATACCGCGCACCTGGGTGGCGCGCAGGTTGATCGACTCGACGGTGCCCTCGGCGTACTCGAGGTCCACCCAGTCGCCGACGGCGACGATGTCCTCGAAGAGCATGACGATGCCCGCGACGACGTCCTTGATGATCGTCTGCGCGCCGATGCCGGCGGCGAGGCCGACCACGCCGAGGCTCGCGATGACCGGGGCGATGTTCACGCCGATCTCGGAGAGGATCATCATGAACGCGATCGCCCAGATCACGGCGCGGGCCACGTTGCGGGCGACGTTCGAGAGGGTCTCGGCGCGCTGCTCGCGACGTGCCTGGGCGGCCTTCTGCGAGCGGGGATCGCGCTTGATGACGGTGCTCGCCGCGTTCGAGATCCGGGAGCCGGACTGCACCATCGTGGTGAAGAAGCGGCGCAGCAGCCAGCCGGCCACCAGGCTGAGGACGGTGGCCGCCACGAGGATCACGACGATCTTCACGCCGCTGGTGGCGAGCCACTGGAGCAGCTGGTCGGCGAGGCTCAGCGCCTCGTCCGTGGAGGGCGTCGCGAGCAGGGGGCCGAGGTCGGGAGGGAAGTCGTCAGGCATGTCCTCGACGATATCCTCGCCCCGCCGGGGCCGTCATGGTCCGGACGGGGCGAGGCTCGTCACCGTCGGCTCACTCGACGTCCGCGGCGCGCACCCGCTCCTGGCGGGCGACGGTGTCGCGGCCCTCGACGATGATGCGGCGCAGGCCGAAGGGCGCGTCCTCGGAGTCGGCGAGCCACTGGTCCGCGGCCTCGAGCACGCCCTGCCCGCCGTAGGAGTGCGGGAAGTACCCGGAGACCAGGCGGGTCGCGATCTCGTTCGAGCGCTCCGCCCAGATCCGGGAGATCTCCTCGAAGTAGCGCGGGCGGTACGGGGCGATCAGCGTCTCGTCGGTGACGCGGCGGAAGCCCTGCACCACCGCGGTGACCGACTCGTTGGCCAGCGTGTCCTTCTCGACCGTGCGGCGCCATGCCTTGGCCTTGGCGACCTCGGTGGGCAGCGCGGCACGGGCGGTGAGGGCGTGCTTGCGGCCGGACTGGGTGTCGTCGGCCGCGAGCTGCTCGTCGATGCCGGCGGCGTCGATCCCGCCGAGCACGGCCAGGGAGATCACGAGCTTCCAGCGCAGATCGGTGTCGATCTCGCGGCCGGGCAGGGCGATGCCGCCGCCGAGCAGCCCCTCGAGGGTGCTGCGGTGCTCGGTGGTGCGGGCCAGGCGCGCGAAGCTCTCCAGCAGCTGCAGCTGCGTGTCGGAGCCGGCCTCGGCCTCCTGGGCGAGGGCCCAGACGGCGTCGGCCGCCTGCTCGGTGCGGCCGGCGCGCTCCTCCGCGGCGGCGTAGGGGCCGGCGACGGACTCGAGCTGCTGGAGCAGGGTGCGGACCACGGAGGAGGAGCTCTCCCCGGTGAGGTTCGCGAGCACCAGCTGCTGGAAGCGGCGGCTGGGCAGCTCGGCGTCGCGCACCATGTCCCAGGCGGCGGACCACAGCAGGGTGCGAGCCAGCGGGTCCTCGAGGTCGCGCAGGTGCTCCATCGCGACGGCGAGGGAGTCGGCGTCCAGGCGCACCTTCGTGTAGGTCAGGTCGCCGTCGTTGAGCAGCCAGAGATCGGCGCGGCGCCCGGCGAGCTCGGGCACCTCGGTGAGCTCCCCGTCGACGTCGAGCTCGAGCGTCTCGGTGCGCACCAGCTTCCCGTCCTGCAGGGAGAAGCCGCCCACCTGCAGACGGTGCGGACGCAGCACCGGGTGCTCCGCCGGGGCGGTCTGCCGGATCGCGAAGCGGGAGACGGCGCCGTCGGCGTCGTGCTCGATCACGGGGGCGAGGGTGTTGACCCCGGAGCGCTGCAGCCACAGCTGCGCCCAGCGGGTCAGGTCGCGGCCGCTGGTGGCCTCGAGCTCGGTGAGCAGATCGCGCAGCTCGGTGTTCCCCCAGGCATGCTTCGCGAAGTAGGCGCGCACGCCGGCGAAGAACTCCTCCCGTCCGACGTAGGCGACCAGCTGGCGCAGCACGGAGGCGCCCTTGGCGTAGGTGATGCCGTCGAAGTTCGTCTCGACGGCCTCGAGGTCGACCATGTCGGCGACGATCGGGTGGGTGGAGGGCAGCTGGTCCTGCTGGTAGGCCCAGCTCTTCTCCGACAGCGCGAAGGTGGTCCAGGCGTCGTCCCAGCGGGTCACCTCGGCGCTGGCGAGGGTGGAGGCGTACTCGGCGAAGGACTCGTTCAGCCACAGGTCGTCCCACCAGCGCATGGTCACCAGGTCCCCGAACCACATGTGGGCGAGCTCGTGGAGGATGGTGAGGTCGCGCCGCTCGCGCACCGCGTCGGCGACGTCGGAGCGGAAGACGTAGGACTCGACGTAGGTGATCGCGCCGGGGTTCTCCATCGCGCCCATGTTGTACTCGGGCACGAAGACCTGGTCGTACTTGCGGAACGGGAAGTCCTGGTCGAAGGCCTGCTCGTAGAACTCGATCCCGGCGCGCGTCACGTCGATGACGTTCTGGGCGTCGACGTGGTCTGCGAGAGAGGCGCGGGCGAAGACGCCCATCGGGATCGTGCGGCCGTCGCGCGCGGTGACCTCGCCGGTCCCGCCCTGGTAGTTGCCGGCGATCAGCGCGACGAGATAGGTGGACATCCGCTCGGTGGGGGAGAAGGTCCAGGTCGCCGTGCCCTCGCCCGCGACCGTCGGCTCCGGTGTGGGGGAGTTGGAGATGACGCGCCAGTGGTCGGGCGCGGTGACGGTGAGCTGGTACGTCGCCTTGAGGTCGGGCTGCTCGAAGCAGGCGAACATGCGCCGGGCGTCGGAGACCTCGAACTGGGTGTAGAGGTACACCTCGTCGTCGACGGGGTCGACGAAGCGGTGCAGGCCCTCGCCGGTGTTCATGTACCGGCCGGTGGCCAGGACGCGCACGGTGTTCGCGCCCTCGGCGAGGGCGGGCAGGCGGACGCGGGCGCCGTCGAAGCGGGAGGCGGGATCGGGGAGGAGCTCCCCGTTGAGCTCGATCTCGTGGACCTCCTCGGCGATCAGGTCGAGGAAGGTCTCCTGCGTCTCCGCGGCGTCGAAGCGCAGCGTGGTCTCCGTACGGAAGGTCCGCTCGTCGGTGGTGAGGTCCAGCCGGATCTCGTAGGCGTCGGTGCTGAGGAAGGAGGCGCGGCGGCGCGCCTCGTCCCGGGTGAGGTTCTCTGAGGACATGGGGCCATCCTGCCACCGGGCCCGGCCCCTGCGCTCAGCGTCGGGTCAGGTCCAGGTCCCAGCTGTAGTGCTCGGGCAGCCGCGGCAGCTCCCAGGTGGGGTCCGGGAAGAAGTACTCGTAGCCGGCGGAGAAGGGGTAGGTCCACTCGGCGATGTGCTGCTCGGCCTCGCGGCCGGCGGCGCGGATCCCCTCGACCTCCTCGGGGCTGAAGTATCCGGTGCGCTCGGCGCCCTCGAGCTCGTCCTCGTCCTTGTAGTGCCAGTCGCGGCGCGGCAGGACCACGAGGTCGAGCACCAGGTCGCGGGTGCGCACGCCCTCCTCGGTCCGCTCGTAGGGGGTCTCGAGGTTGACGTAGTAGCAGCCCAGCGAGCCGTCGTCCTTGTAGAACAGCCAGATCGAGTAGGGCTTGTCGGGCAGGCCGATCATGAGGATCCCGTTGCCGGTCCAGAGCTGCTTGGACTGCACGCGGGGTGCGGTGAACATGCCCTCGTCGCCGGCGCGGCGCAGCGCCGCCCCGGACTCGAGCACGGGCAGCAGCACCTCGGTGCCGGGGGCGATCCACACCACCACGCCGCGGTCGTCGTCGAGCACGACGGTGCCGGGGCGGACGGTGCGGGTGGGGTGCTGCGGGGTGTAGTAGGTCCAGGTCACCTGGTCGCCGGGCGACCAGCGCGGGGTGGAAGACATGGTGGAGGTCCCGGCCGGATCGGCCTCCGCGGACGCCCCGTACCGACCGGCCACCGGGCCGGGGCTGCGCTGCCCGTGGAGGGGTAGGCGTATGGGGCGACCCTACCTCGTCGTCATCTCAGCCGGTGGCGGCACGCCGTCGCGGCGGGCGCCGAATCGGAGCGTCGGCTCAGGTCAGCGCGGTCCAGGCCAGGCCCGCTGCGCCGAGGAGGCACAGCAGCGCGAGGAGGAGCAGCGCGCCGCCTCGCCGGCGCCGGGGTGCTGGGCCTCGGCGGTCTCGCCCTCGCCGCCGCGGGCGCGCTGGTCCTGCGCCGCCGCTGACCGGGCCGGTCCCGACGGGGGATGCCCGGCAGGACCGGTGCGGAAGGGCTCAGCCCGCCCAGGCCTCCCACAGCCGGGCGTAGTCCCCGCCGCGGGCGACGAGCTCGTCGTGGGTGCCCTGCTCGACGACCGCACCGTCGGCCATCACCAGGATCCGGTCGGCGACCCGCGCCTGCGAGAGGCGGTGGGCGACGATGATCGTGGTGCGGCCGCGGGCGACCTCGAGCGCCGCGCGCTCGAGCACCCGCGCCCCGGAGGAGCCCTCGTCGGCCGTGGCCTCGTCGAGGATCAGCACTGCCGGATCCTGCAGCGAGACGCGGGCGAGGGCCAGCTGCTGGGACTGCTCGGCGGTGAGCCGCTCGCCCTTCTCGCCCACCTCGGTGTCCAGGCCCTGCGGCAGCCGGTCCACCCAGGCGAGCGCCTCCACCCTGGCCAGCGCCACGCGCAGCAGCTCGTCGGAGGCGTCGGGGGCGGCCAGCTGCAGGTCCTCCCGCAGCGTGCCGCGGAAGACGTGCACGTCCTGGGAGACGATCGAGGCATGGCGTCGGACGGCCTCGAGATCCGCGCTCGCGAGATCCGCACCGCCGTGCAGCACCCGGCCGTGGCGCGGGATGAGCGTGCCCGCCATGATCGCGGCGAGGGTCGACTTGCCCGCGCCGGAGGCGCCCACCAGCGAGACGGTCTCGCCGGGGGCGATCTCGAGGTCCAGCGGCCGCAGCACGATCCGCTCGTTCCCGTCCTCGTCCTCGCCGTAGGCGTGGGAGACCTGCTCGAGGCGGATCGAGGCGTCGCGGGGCACCTCGGTGCCGGGGGAGACCGCGGGGTCGATCGAGGTGATCACCCCGACCATCCTCGCCAGGCTCGCCAGCGCCGACTGGACCTCGTCGAGGTTGAAGATCACCGCCATCATCGGCCAGAACAGGGTCACCAGGTACACCGCCGCGGCGGTGACCAGGCCGACGGGCGCCGCACCGGTCTGCACCAGCACGAAGCCGACCCCGATCACCATCGCCAGCGCCAGGTTCTCGGGCACGTTCAGGACCAGCACCAGCCGGCTGACCAGGTGCATCACGCGCATGTTCAGCAGCGCGGCGGTCTCCGAGAGCACGGCCACGTGGCGGGTCTCGCGCCGCTCGATGCCGTAGGCGTGCACGGTGGGGATGCCGTGGATGGCGGAGAGCAGGCCCTGGGCGCGGGCGCCCATCGCGATCCGCTCGCGGCGGTAGATCGGGCCGGTGCGGCGCAGGTACCAGGTCGCGGCCAGCACGTACATCGGCACGATGATCACGACCATGAGCAGCAGCCACGGCGAGAGCATCGCCATGCCGCCCAGGGTGATCAGCACCAGGAATCCGAGCTGGATGAGGTTCGGGACGAGGTTGTTCACCGCCCGGGCGGCGACGTCCACGTCGTCGGCGACGCGGGAGAGGGCGTCGCCGATGCCGGTGCGCTCCATGGTCTGCGCGGGCAGGTCCAGGGCGCGGTCGATCACGTCCTCGCGCATCCCGGCGAGGATCCGCTGGCCGAGCGCGGAGATCATCGACCAGCCCGCCGCCATCAGCACCGCCTGGAGCACCCCGACCCCGAGGATCCGCAGCCCCAGAGACCACACCTCGGCGCTCGAGCCGCCGGCGGCGACCACGTCCACGGCGGAGCCGATCAGACGGGGGAGGATCGCGGCGGCGACCGCGCCGCCGACGGTGATCAGCAGCGTGGCCGTGGCCGAGAGCCAGTGCTCCCGCAGCCGCGCGAGCATGAAGCGCATCGAGGCGCCGGGGCCCGCGATGGGCAGCAGCTGCGCGTGCTCGGCCAGCTGACGGCGCGCGGTCGCGTCCTCGCCGAGGACCTCCTCGAGCGGTCGGTCCCAGTCCAGGCCCGGCATGCGGGTCCCCTGGGATCCCTGCGATGCGCTCATCGCCGCACCACCTCCCGGTACTGCTCGTGTCTCATCAGATCGGTGTGCTCGCCCTCGGCGGTGATCCGCCCGTCGCGGACGAAGACCACGCGGTCCGCCGCCTGCAGCAGCGCTGGGGCGCGGGTGACCAGCAGGGTCGCCCGGTCGGTGCGGTGCCGTGCGGCGACCAGCGCCTCGGCGATGTTCTGCTCGGTGACGGCGTCGACCGCGGTGGTCGGGTCGTGCAGCACGAGCACCGGCGCGTCCGCGGCGACGGCGCGGGCGAGCGCGATCCGCTGTCGCTGCCCGCCGGAGAGGTTCGCGCCGCGGTCCAGGATGCGGGTGTCGTAGCCCTCGGGCAGGATCCGCAGCAGGTCCTCGGCGCCGGCGGCGTGCAGCGCCGCGTCGGCCCAGCCGTCGTCGCCGGTGTCCGGCGAGGGGCCCTGCTCGGGGGCGCGGGTCGCGAGCTGCTCGCGCAGGGTGCCGTCGAAGAGGTCCACGACGTGCGGCTCGACGAGCAGGTCCGCCCGCAGGCCCAGCCGGTCCTCGGGCGTGATCGCCACCTCGCCCACGCGGGCGCCGCCGTCGACGCGGCCGCTGACCGCGTCGATCACGTCCGCGGCGTCGGCCGGATCCGCGCAGGCCAGCGCCACCACCTCGCCGTCGGCGACGGACAGCAACGGCAGGTGGAGGCCGCCGGCGGCGCCGCGTCGGCCCGTCCTGCGGCTGCCGCGCTCGTCGCGCTGCGTGGTGAGCACGTCCAGGGTCAGCTCCGGGTCGTCGACCGTGCGGCCGAGGTCCGTGTACAGGTCCCGCACGCGACGCGCGGAGGTGGACATGCCGGCCCACCACACCGGGGCGCCGGAGAGGCCCTGCAGCATCCCCATCACGTAGCGGGCCAGGCCCACCACGGCGATCAGCACGCCGAGGGTCAGCGCGCCGTCGAGGGTGCGCAGCGAGGCGAGGACCACGACGGCCGCGAGCATCGTCCCGGTCACCAGGGTCGTGAGCCCCGAGGAGAGGCCCGAGTAGCGGGCGTTGACCAGCGCCGCGTCCAGCGCGGTGCGGGAGCGGCGGCGGTAGGTCGCCCGTGCCCGGCTCTGCACGCCCAGGCCCTGCAGCACCCGCAGCCCGTGCACGAGGTCGGTCGCGGTCGCGGCGGCCTCCGCGGCCTGGGACTGCTGGTCGTCGTAGCGGGCGGACAGGGTCGGGGTGATCACGCGGATCACCACCACCATCACCACGATGCCCAGCCCCATCGCGAGTCCCAGCCACGGGTCCATCACGGCGAGATAGGCGGTCGCGCCCAGCACCGCGAGGGTCGAGGGGACCACCCACGGGATCATGTCCATCACGTCGGACGCCTTGTCCGCATCCGAGGTGGCGATCGAGAGCACCTCGCCGGCGGGGCGGCGCACCGTGCGCGAGCGCGGGTCGAGCACCGCGCCGGTCAGGCCCACCCGCAGCCGGTGCCGCTCGTACATGACCGCCTTCTGCGAGAGCAGGAAGGTCCACACCCACAGCAGCACTCCCAGCACGCGCAGCAGGATCAGCCCCGCCGCGCCCAGCACCGTCAGCCGCAGATCGCCGGCGAGGATGCCGTGGTCGATGAGGAGGCCCAGCACGATCGGCATGAGCATCTCGACGCCCTCGGACACGGTCGCCAGCGGCAGGATGAGTGCGAGGGTGCGACGGTGGGTGCGCACGATGGAGCGCAGCACGCCGGGGGCGGGGCGCGCCGGGGAGGAGGTCGCCGCGGCCGCGGCGGGGGAGGAGTCGAGCACTCGTCCGATCCAACCCGTCCGGACCCTGCGGGGCAAGGTGTTTTCCCTCGCCGTGAGCGGGCCGACGCACGGCGGGCGCGCCGGTGCGACAATGGGGGCTCACCACCCCCGATCCGAGGAGAGTCCATGACTGCCCGTCGCGTGGAGCTGTTCGTCGACCCCGTCTGCCCCTTCGCCTGGATGACCAGCCGCTGGCTCCTGCACGCCGCCGAGGTGCGCGAGATCGAGCCGTCCTACTCGGTGATGTCGCTGTCCGTCCTCAACGAGGGCCGTGACCTCGATCCCGGCTATCGCGCCATGCTCGACGACTCCTGGGGCCCGGCCCGGCTGGCGATCGCGATCGACGCCGCCGAGGGCAACGAGGCCTTCGCCCGCTGGTACACCGCGTGGGGCGAGCGCTACCACGTCGGCGGTCAGAACGAGGACCGTCGCGCGACCGCCGTCGCCGCGCTCGCCGACGCGGGCCTGCCCGCCGAGCTGATCGAGACCTACGAGCCGGTCGCCGGCGACGAGACCGACAGGGCGCTGCGCGCCTCGCACGAGGGCGCGATCTCCCGCGTCGGCGACGAGGTGGGCACCCCGGTGATCTCCTTCGGCGAGGGCACCGCCTACTTCGGCCCCGTCGTCTCCCCGGCCCCGAAGGGCGAGGAGGCCGGGAAGCTGCTCGATGCGCTCGCGACGCTCGCCTCGGTCGACGGCTTCTACGAGCTCAAGCGCTCCCGCTCCGGCGGCGTCGACTTCAGCTGACCGCACAGCCCGTCCCCGACGAGCCTCCTCGCCCCTCCTCACGACAGGAAGACATCCACGACATGCGCGTGCACATCGGTACCGACCACGCCGGCTTCGAGCTGAAGAACCGCCTGGTGGCCCAGCTGGAGAACAAGGGGCACGAGGTCACCGACCACGGCGCCCACGAGTACGACGCCCTGGACGACTACCCGCCCTTCTGCACCGACGTGGGTGAGGCCGTCGTCGCGCAGCCCGGCTCCCTCGGCATCGTCATCGGCGGCTCCGGCAACGGCGAGCAGATCGCGGCGAACAAGGTCGCCGGCGTCCGCGCCGCGCTGGTGTGGAACGAGGAGACCGCGCGCCTGGCCCGCGAGCACAACGATGCGAACGTGATCTCGGTGGGTGCCCGCCAGCACTCCGAGGAGGAGCTCGAGGCGCTGATCGACGTGTTCCTGGCCGAGCCGTTCTCCGGCGAGGAGCGCCACCAGCGCCGCATCGACCTGGTCGCCCGCTACGAGGCCACCGGCGGCTACAGCGAGGACCAGGGCGCCGGCGCCGACGCGCGCTGATGCCGGAGGGCCACACCGTCCATCGGCTCGCCGCCGCCTTCGCGCGGGGGTTCGGCGGGCAGCGGGTGCGCACCTCCAGCCCCCAGGGACGCTTCTCCGACGCGACGCAGCTCGACGGCCAGGTGCTGCTCGGCGCCGAGGCGGTGGGCAAGCACCTCTTCCTGCCCTTCGCCCCCACGGCCGAGGTCGACGCGGCGGATCCGTCGGTGCGGCACGTCCACGTCCACCTGGGCCTGTACGGGTCCTGGACCTTCGCGGGCGATCCCGGCTTTGCAGGCGCCCACGCGATCGGCGCCCCGCGCCTGAGGATCGGGGAGCGGGAGGAGGAGAGCGAGGGCTCCGTCGACTGGCGGCGGATCGTGCCGCGCGAGACGGTGCGGCTGCGGATCGCCGGCCCCCGCGGCCTCGCCGACCTCACCGGCCCCACCGCCTGCGAGGTGCTGGACGCCGAGGGCCGACAGCGGGTGCTGGACCGGCTCGGCCCGGACCCGCTGCGCCCGGACCCCGACGGCTCCGCACGGCGCCGCTTCGTCGAGGGGATCCGGCGCTCCCGCACCTCGATCGGCGCGCTGCTGATGGACCAGAAGGTCGTCGCCGGGATCGGGAACATCTACCGCGCCGAGCTGCTGTTCCGGGCGAGACTGGATCCCTTCGTGCCCGGACGCGATCTCACCGCCGGGATGTGCGAGGAGATGTGGGAGGACCTGGTCGCGCTGATGGCCTACGGCGCACGGACAGGACGGATCGTCACCACCCAGCCCGAGCACCGGCAGATCGAGGCGCGGATCGTCGAACGCTCCCGCGGCACCCGCCAGAACGGGGACGAGGACCCGGACGTGGTGCCCCGGGAGGAGTCCTTCTACGTCTATCACCGCCAGACCCTGCCCTGCCGGCTGTGCGGGACGACGGTGCGCTCGGGCGAGATCGCCGCCCGCACCGTGTTCTGGTGCCCGCGCTGCCAGCGGGTTCGCAGCCGCCGCGCGGGATGGACCCGCGAGCATCCCGCCGCGCCCTGGGCGCTCGCGCGGTGAGCGGTGACGACGGCAGTACCCTGACGCCCATGCCCGACCAGCCCGCCGCCCCGCCCGACCTGCACCGCGCCGTCCTCGACGACCTCTCCGCCCGCACCCTCTACCTCCTGGTGACGCTCCGCCAGGACGTGTTCACGATGGAGCAGGGCGCGACCGACGCGGATCTCGACGGGCGCGAGCTCGAGCCGACCACGGAGCTGCTGTGGCTCGAGGAGGAGGGCGCGCCGATCGCGCACCTGCGCCTGCTGCGGGAGACGGACGGCGCGCTCCGCATCGGCCGCGTCGCGGTGCGTGCGGACCGTCGTCGCGGCGGCCACGGCAGGCGCCTCATGGTCGCGGCGCTCGAGCGGGCCCGGGAGCTCGCCCCGAGCGCCGAGGTGCACCTCGACGCCCAGGCGTATCTCGAGACGTGGTACGCCTCGATGGGCTTCGAGACGGTGAGCGACGTGTTCCTCGAGGCCGGGATCGAGCACGTCGCGATGGTGCTGCGCCCCGCGAGCGCCTGAGCCCGTCCCGTCGGCTCAGGCCTGACGCGCCTCGATCAGCTCCACGATCTCGGCCCGCTCGAAGTAGCGCGCCGTCGCCAGGCCGCTCGGCTCACCGAGGTCCGGGTCCGCCCCGGCCTCGAGCAGCGCCGTCGCCACCTCGGTGAAGCCCTTGAAGGCGGCGCCGGCGAGCGGGGACTGGCCGCGGTCGTTGAGCAGGTCCACGTCGGCGCCGCGGGCGGCGAGCTCGGTCACCAGCGCGGCGTGCCCGTGATAGGCGGCGAGCATGAGCGGGGAGTTCCCGGAGGCGTCGCGCAGGTTCGCCGGCGCGCCGTTGTCGAGGAAGGCGCGCACGGTCTCGGCGTCGCCCGTCCGGGCGGCGTCCAGCAGGGCATTGGCGAGCTCGATGAGCTCGGGATCCAGGGAGTCGTCGGTCATCGCCCCAGCGTATTACGCAGCACCGACGAGCAGCTCTGCCAGCAGCGGCC
>NZ_JAKJJW010000031.1:0-43818 GCF_025669985.1 Brachybacterium atlanticum
GAGGACACCTTCGAGCTGCTCGGCAACGAGCTCGGCTACAAGATCGAGATCGTCTCCCCGGAGGACGCGGAGCGCGACCGGGTCGGCGGCGTCGACCCACCGGGCCGTCGACCACTCAGCGGCGGGGCGCCGCCCAGCTCTCGAGCCGCTCCAGCGCCTGCTCGATCGTCGCGCGCGACTTGCAGAAGGCGAGCCGCAGGTGCGAGGAGGCGTCGCCCGCCTCGCCGTCGCGGTAGAAGGCCGACAGCGGTATCGCGACCACCCCGGCCTCCTCGGGGAGGCGCTCGGCCAGGGCGCGGGCGTCGCGCTCGCCGAGCGGGCCCGCGTCGGCGACGGTGAAGTATCCGGCCTCCGGCACGCTCACCCGGAAGCCGATCCGGCGCAGCCCGTCGGTGAGCAGGTCGCGCCGAGCGCGCAGGTCGGCGGCGAGGTCGTGGAAGACCGTCGGATCCAGACGCAGCCCGGCGGCGACCGCGGGCTGGAAGGGAGCGCCCGAGGCGTAGGTCAGCCACTGCTTGACCCCGGTGATCGCCGTGATCAGCTCGGGCCGCGCCGTGATCCAGCCGATCTTCCACCCGGTCACGGCGAAGGTCTTGCCCGCCGAGGAGATCGAGATCGTGCGGTCCTGCGCCCCGGGCAGCGTCGCCGGCGGCAGATGGGCGGGGCCGAAGGTGAGGTGCTCGTAGACCTCGTCGGTGACGATCAGCGCATCGTGCCGCTCCGCCTCCTCGACGATCGCCTGCAGCGCCTCCACCCACAGCATCAGACCGGTGGGGTTGTGCGGCGTGTTCACGAGCACCAGGCGGGTGCGCTCGGAGAACGCCGCGCGCAGCGCGTCCCGGTCCACGTCCAGCACCAGGTCCCCGTCGTCGGCCGCCGAGCCGGTGTCTGTGGCGGAGCCCGGCCGGGAGGTGATCGGGACGGTGCGGTGCACGCCGCCCGCCAGCGCGATCAGCGCCGCGTACTGGTCGTAGAACGGCTCGAGCGTGATCACCTCGTCGCCCGGCTCGACCAGCGCCAGGATCGTCGCGGCCAGCGCCTCCGTCGCCCCGGTCGTGACCAGCACCTCCGTGGCGGGATCCCAGCGCAATCCGTACCAGCTCGCCTGGTGCTCGGCCACGGCCTCGCGAAGCTCCGCCTCGCCCGCACCCGGCGGGTACTGGTTGCGGCCGCGCCGGATCGCGTCGATCGCCGCCTCGGCGACCAGCGCGGGCGGGTCGTCGTCGGGATAGCCCTGCCCGAGGTTCAGCGCGTCGTGGGCGGCGGCCTTCGCCGACATCTGCGCGAACACGGTGGGTTGTGCCTGCCCGCCCACGAGCAGGCCGGCAGCGGCGGCGGCACGGGTCCAGGGACCGGAGGAGTTCATGGGTCCGAGTCTCTCAGAGCTGCGGAGCCGTACGGCGGCGATCGCGGTGCATGGGCACCCGGCGTGCTGACTGCGCATGCTCGCAGGGCGTCGTGACTGTGCGCTCGCACCAGGCATGCGCGCCGCGCAAGCGCCCAGGGCAGTGACGTTCTGTGCCCGTGGCGACTCATGTCGGCGCGCGCATGAGTCGCCGGGGGTACAAAACCTGGCCTGGCCGTGGGGAGGGGAGGAGCCGAGGGGCCGGGCCGCATCGGCGGAACCGAGCGGGACGAGACGTCAGCGGCGGGGCCGAGCGGCCCGATGCTCAGCGGCGGGGGAAGACCAGCCGCCCGTAGGTGACGTAGCGGAACGAGGTCGAGACGATCTGGCCGATGAAGGTGCCGGAGATGTTGTCCGCGAGCGGTGAGTCCAGTCCCAGCACGTACCGCGAGAAGGCAAGGCAGGCGAGCTGCAGCCCCGTCGCGATCACGTTGACCAGGATGAACAGCATGATCGAGCGGGTCGTGTCCGGGCGGGGCCGATCCCCGAAGGTCCACAGCCGGTTGCCCAGATAGGTCAGGCACGAGGCGACCGCGATCGTGAGCACCTTCGCCGTGAGCGGGCTGCCGTGCATGAGGCCCTCGCCCCAGCCCTGCGTGGGATGCCAGAACACCAGCAGGTTGTACATCGCGGCGTCCAGCAGGAACACCAGTCCGCCGACGACCAGGAACTTCAGCGTCGAGCGGAGGTGATCGTCGACGAGCGCGCCGGCGTGGCCACGGAGGGTGCGGCGGGTCCCGGCCGACGTCGCGGGGGAGTGCTCGGCCGTCCCGCCCTCGGACAGGGAGAAGCCGCGGAGCGTGGTGGACGGAGCGCTGCGCCCCGTCGTCTCGTCCGGCGACAGCACGCCCGGCACTGTACCGGACCCGGTACCATCGTGGACCTGCCGCAGCGACGGGTCGGCGGCGCCGCACGC
The DNA here is from genome assembly GCF_025669985.1 of Brachybacterium atlanticum. Taxonomy (NCBI): domain Bacteria; kingdom Bacillati; phylum Actinomycetota; class Actinomycetes; order Micrococcales; family Dermabacteraceae; genus Brachybacterium; species Brachybacterium atlanticum. Next base: position 2,322 of record NZ_JAKJJW010000031.1, read on the forward strand.
GGCGCCCGGCCCTGGGAGCGCGCGGCACCGACCGCTGCGACGGGAGGCGCCCCCGAGGGGTGCGCCGGCCCTGGGAGCGCGCGGTCACGTCGCCCGACGGCGCCCGTCCCCGGACGGCACCCGTCACGAGGCGGAGCCCGTCGGCCCCCGCGCCGCGGACCGCCCCGGCGACGCCGACGCACACACCACGAGAAAGGCCCCCATGACTCACGTCGCCCTGACCATCGCCGGCTCCGAGGCCTCCGGAGGTGCCGGTGCCCAGGCGGACATCAAGACCTTCCACCAGCTCGGCACCTTCGGCGCTGCGGCGCTGACCTGCATCGTCTCCTTCGACCCGAAGAACGACTGGAGCCACCGCTTCGTGCCGCTCGAGCCGCAGCTGATCCTCGACCAGATCGAGGCGAGCACCGCGGTGCACGACATCGACACCACGAAGATCGGCATGCTCGGCACCCCCGCCACGATCGAGACCGTCGCCGGGGCGCTCGCCGAACGGTCCTTCACCAACGTCGTGCTCGACCCGGTGCTGATCTGCAAGGGCAACGAGGGTGGCTTCGCCCAGGACACCGACGACGCGCTGAAGGCGAAGATCCTGCCGCTGGCCACCTTCGTCACCCCCAACCACTTCGAGACCCTGGCGCTGTCCGGCATGGAGAGCATCGAGACCGTCGAGGACCTCGCCGAGGCCGCGAAGCGGATCCACGAGACCTTCGACGTGATCGTGCTGGCCAAGGGCGGGGTCGTGCTCGAGGGCGAGGACGCGGTGGACGTGTTCCACGACGGCGAGCAGACCGTCGAGCTGCGCAGCCCGAAGGTCGGCCAGGAGCGCGTGAACGGCGCCGGCTGCACCCTGGCCGCCGCCGTCACCGCCGAGCTCGCCAAGGGCGCCACCCCGCTCGAGGCCGCCCGCACCGCGAAAGCCGTGGTCACCAGCTCCATCGAGAACCGCCAGAAGGGCCACACCCCCTTCGACTCCGTCTACCAGGGCAAGTACCAGGGCTGACGGGCCCCGGGGCCGGGCAGGCGGATCTGCCCGCCCAGGTCATCACGCCGCCCGGAAGCGGCGCTGCCCGCACCGAGTGCTGCATATGGACCGCCACCAGGGCCCGGCGACGGTCCACATGCAGCACTCGATCACGTCGGACGGGCCGGGCCTCGCCCCGAGCCCGGTCTGCGGCCATCGAGTGGGGATTCCGCGGGCTGTGGCCGGGCAGTCTGCGTCGGGCCGGGCAAGGCAGCCTGCGACGGGTCGGGTCGGGTCGGGTCGGGTCGGGTCGGGTCGGGCTGGGCCGCGTCGGGCAGAGCAGTCCGGGTCGGGTGACCGACAGGGCGGTCGCCCGCAGCTGCGGCGTGGTGAAACGCAGCCGCAGCGCGGGCAGACGGGCCCGGAGCGGGCGAAGGAGCCGCGGAAGAGGTCCAGCAGACGGTCCCGGAACGGTCACGAATGCATCCCGACATCCGGTCAGCGCTCCCCTCATGTGGACAGATGTCGCCGGGGGAAGCATTCTCGGAGCATGAACGAGCGCACCACGCCGCCCGACGCCGACGTCGCGGGGCAGGACCCGACCCGCCCCGCGGGGGCTCCCCGCACCGGCGAGCCCCTGATCTCCGTGCGCGGCGTCGACAAGCTCTTCGGCGACTTCCAGGCGCTGAAGGGCATCGATCTCGACATCCACCGCGGCGAGGTCGTCGCCCTGATCGGCGCCTCCGGCTCCGGGAAGTCGACCCTGTGCCGCTGCCTGAACCGGCTGGAGACCATCAGCGCCGGGGAGATCACCATCGACGGGGAGCGGCTGCCCGAGGAGGGAAGGGAGCTCACCCGACTGCGCGCCGACGTCGGCATGGTGTTCCAGAGCTTCAACCTCTTCCCGCACCTCAAGGCGATCGACAACGTGACCCTCGGCCCGCGCAAGGTGCGCGGCGTGCCCAAGGCCGAGGCGGACCAGCAGGCGATGGAGCTGCTGGAGCGCGTGGGCCTCGCCGACAAGGCGAACTCCCTGCCCACGGCGCTGTCCGGAGGTCAGCAGCAGCGTGTGGCGATCGCCCGCGCACTGGCGATGAAGCCCAAGGCGCTGCTCTTCGACGAGCCGACGTCGGCCCTGGACCCCGAGGTGATCAACGAGGTCCTGGACGTCATGGCGGAGCTCGCCGAGGCAGGGATGACGATGCTCGTGGTCACCCACGAGATGGGCTTCGCCCGCCACGTCTGCGACCGCGTGGTCTACATGGACGCCGGCGAGATCGTCGAGGAGGGCGAGCCCGAGCAGTTCTTCACCGCCCCGCGCAGCGACCGCGCCAAGGCCTTCCTGTCCAAGATCCTCGCGCACTGACCCCGGCGCAGTCCGACGCTCGCGCCTCCGCCCCCTCACACCCCGACCCCCGCTCCGCCGGGAGCGCACGCAGAAACCGGAGAAATCCATGAACCCCACGAGCTTCCGCCCCCGCCGCCGGGCCGTCGTCGCCGCGGCGGCCGCCCTCCCCCTGGTGGGACTGGCCGCCTGCTCCTCCGACACCGGTGACGGCCCCGACCTCGGCGGCGGCTCCGACGGCGGCGGCGAGGGCTCGGCCTTCGTCGACGTGATCGCCTCCGGTCCCGTCGCGGCCGACGACGCGATCGCCGGCAGCGCCTGGGCCGCCGCGATCAAGGAGAAGGACCAGCTGATCCGCGGCGGCACCGTCGCCAACCAGGTCTTCTCCCTCGCCTCGACCACCGGCGGGCAGCCCACCGGCTTCGACGCGGGCATCACCCAGCTGCTGGCGAAGTACATCCTCGGCGAGGGCGGCGAGGAGAAGGTCGAGTACATCGACACCACCGTCGAGACCCGCGAGACCCTGGTGCAGAACGGGACCGTGGACTGCGTGATCGCGACCTACTCGATCACCCCCGAGCGCCTCGAGGTCATCGACTTCGCCGGCCCCTACTACCTCTCCGGCACCGCCATCCAGGTGCGCACCGAGGACGCCGAGACGGTCGCCGGGCCCGAGGACCTCACCGGCAAGAACCTCGTCACCCAGGCGAACTCCACCGGCATCCAGGCGATCGAGGAGTTCGTGACCGACCCCGGCGATGTCCAGACCCTCCCGGACAACGAGTCCTGCGTCGCCGCGCTCAAGCAGGGCCGGGCCGACGCCTATGTGCTCGACCAGGGCGTCCTGCTCGGCAACTCCGCCGCGGACCCCGAGGTCACCGTCGTCGGCGAGCCCTTCGTCGACGACCCCTACGGCGTCGGCCTCGCGAAGGACGCCGAGGGCGCGGTCGACTTCGTCAACGCGTTCCTCCAGGAGATCATCGATTCCGGCGCCTGGGAGAAGCTGTGGACCGCCACGATCGGCGAGGTCATGGACACCGAGGCCCCTGAGCCGCCCGTCCCCGGCGAGCTGCCCTCCTGACCGGCTGAGCCGCCCGGCCGATGGACGGGCCGCTGGCCCGTCGGCCGTCCCTGATCCCCCGTCCCCGATCGCACCGAGAGGCCCCTGATGGACGCCATCCGCGAGAACATCCCGCTGCTGCTGCAGGGCATCGGGACGACCGTCGCACTGACCGTGCTCGGCTACGTGTTCGCGCTCGTCGTCGGCACCGTGATGGCGGTGGCGCGGGTCAGCCCGATCCCGCCGCTGCGCTGGGCGGCGACCGTGTACGTCGAGATCTTCCGCAACATCCCGCTGCTGAGCCTGCTGATCCTCATCTCCTTCGGCCTGCCGGACGTCGGGCTGCGCCTGCCCTACTTCTGGTGCGGCGTGCTGGGACTGACCCTCTCGTCGGCCGCGTTCGTGTGCGAGAACGTGCGCTCGGGCATCAACACGGTGCCCGTCGGCCATGCGGAGGCGGCCCGCTCGATCGGGCTCGGGTTCTTCGGCACGCTGCGCTACGTGGTGCTGCCGCAGGCGTTCCGCTCGATGGTGCAGCCGCTGGTGAACGTGTTCATCGGCACCGTGATCGGCTCGGCGCTGTGCTCGGCGATCGCGGTGCAGGAGGTCACCTGGGTGACGCAGACGCTGAACATCCGCTACGCCCAGGCGGTGCTGATGTTCCTCATCGCCGGCGCCGTCTATCTCGTCCTCTCCCTCGGCGGTGCGGCGATCGGCGGGGCGATCGAACGTGCCGTCTCCCCGGGCGGTCGCGACCGCTCGCGCGCGAGCAAGGCGCTCGACGTGACGGCAGGAGCCCAGGCATGATCGCGCGTCGACGAACTGCGAGGAACGAGCGGGAGGAGATGCGCCCATGAGCACGACGTCGTCCACCGCCACCCAGGTCCTCTTCGACGCGCCCGGCCCGAAGGGCCGTCGGCGCATCCTGCTGCTGTCGATCCTCAGCGTGGTCGCGATCCTGGCGCTGCTCGCGGGGGCGCTGTGGCAGTTCCAGTCCAACGGCCAGCTCGACCAGAACAAGTGGATCGTCTACCTGCGGGTGGACTACCTCGCCTTCCTCGGCCAGGGCCTGTGGGGAACCCTCAAGGTCACGGCGCTCGCCGCCGTGGTCGCCTTCCCGCTCGGCCTGCTGCTGGCCCTGGCGCGGCTCTCCCGCTTCCGGGTGCTGAGCATGCTCGCCGCGGTGTGGATCGAGTTCTACCGCGGCATCCCGATGCTGCTGGTGGTCTACGCATTCCTGCTGGCCCTGCCCGCCTTCGGCGTGACCTTCCCGCGGTTCTGGATGCTGGTGATCCCGATGATCCTGGTCTCCTCCGCCACCACCGCCGAGGTGTTCCGCGCCGGGATCAACGCCGTGGACCGCGGACAGCACGAGGCGGCCGCCGCGATCGGGCTCTCGCGCCGCGATGCGATGACCTCGGTGATCCTGCCGCAGGCGGTGCGCCTGGTGCTGCCGAGCCTCATCCTCGCCCTGGTCACGCTGCTGAAGGACTCGACCCTCGGCTACGTGGTCAGCTACAACGAGCTGCAGTTCCAGGGCAAGACGCTCGTGTCGATCACCCGCTACCTGGTGCAGACGTACCTGGTGGTCTCGGTGATCTACATCGTCATCAACTTCCTGCTCACCCGGATCGCGCTCGCGCTGGACGCGCGGATGAAGGCCCGCGCCGCCGCGGGCTGAGCGCAGCGGGGCGGGCTCCGGCCGCACCGGCTCGTCCCGTCGGCCGTCTCGTCCCGTCCCTCGAGCCGTCCCGTCGGCCGACCGGCGCGACCGCTGTCCCGTCGGCCGCCCCGCCCTCGCCCCCTCCAGGAAGGCCTCTCCCATGTGCCGTCTGCTCGGCGTCGTCTCCCGCGGCGCGCTCCCGCTGCCCGAGGCGGTGCCCGACGAGCTGCCGCTGTTCACGGCGCTCTCCGAGCGGCACAAGGACGGCTGGGGCGTGGCCTCCTATCCCGCGGGCACGGGGGCCGACGGGGGCGACGACCCCGCCCCGATGCTCCCGCTGCTGCGCCGCGGCACCGACACCGCCCTCGCCTCGAACGACTACGGGGACGCGGTCGCGGAGGCGCGCGGCGAGGTGATCGTGGTGCACCTGCGTCGGGCGAGCGTGGGCCTCGCGCTGACCCCCGAGAACACCCACCCCTTCGTCGAAGGGGAGATGACCTTCAGCCACAACGGCCAGTTCGACCTCTCCGACGAGCTGCGCGAGCGGATCCTCGCCCGCGGCGGCCGCACCCCGCTGGGCACCACCGACTCCGAGCTGTTCCTCTCGCTGATCACCGCCTGGGCGGGCGAGCTCCCCCCGCGGGAGGGGCAGACGGACTGGGCGCTCGCGATCCAGCACGCGGCCGCCGAGCTCACCGCGCTGACCACGGAGCTCTTCGGCCGCCCGCCCGAGTCGCTGAACTGCCTGCTCACCACGCCCGGCACGCTCGTCGCCTTCGCCCAGCACGACCCGCCCCAGGCCCCCGAGGACCAGCCGGGCGAGGTCTACGACCTGCGCTGGCGGGCGGATCACGACCGGGTGCTGATCTCCTCGACCGGCTATCCGCAGGAGGGTTTCGCGACCCTCGCACAGGGGGCGGCGCTGACCGTGCACCGCGGCAGCCTCCGAGTCGAGGAGAATCCGCCGCTGGGTCTGAACGCGGCGGACCGATCGGCCTGGCACGACCCCGCGCGTCGGGTCACTCGATAGGGTTGGTCCCTCCGGCAGTGACAGCTCGTCGGCCCGACCATCCTGGGAGGCCCCGTGATCGGTTTCGAGAACGTCCGCAAGGAGTATCCGGGCGGCACGCTCGCGGTCGAGGACTTCACCCTCGAGATCGCCTCCCACGAGGCGGTCGCGCTCGTGGGCACCTCCGGCTCCGGCAAGACCACCCTGATGCGCATGATCAACCGCATGGTCGACCCCACCTCCGGACGCGTCACGATCGACGGCGAGGACGTCGCGGCGATGGACCCGGTGCGACTGCGCCGCTCGATCGGCTACGTCATGCAGGCCTCGGGCCTGCTGCCCCACCGCACCGTGCTGGACAACATCACCACCGTCCCCGTGCTGCGCGGCACCGCGAAGGGCGCCGCGCGTGAACGGGCCCGCGAGCTCATGGACACCGTGGGTCTCGACCCGGAGCTCGCCTCCCGCTATCCCGCCCAGCTCTCCGGCGGCCAGCAGCAGCGCGTCGGCGTCGCCCGCGGCCTCGCCGCCGACCCGAACATCCTGCTCATGGACGAGCCCTTCGGCGCCGTCGACCCGATCGTGCGCGAGGAGCTGCAGAGCGAGCTGCAGCGCCTCCAGCGCGATCTGCGCAAGACGATCGTCTTCGTCACCCACGACATCGACGAGGCCTTCCGCATCGGCGACCGCGTCGTGATCCTCCGCCCCGGCGGCCAGATCGCCCAGGTCGGCACCCCGCAGGAGATCCTCGCCGACCCGGCCGACGACTTCGTGGCCAGCTTCGTCGGCGCCGACCGCGGCGCCCGCACCCTGCACGTCGAGCATGTCGACGGCCGTGACGTCGTCGTCGACGCGGACGGGCGCGCCGCCGGGGTGCTCGCCGGCGCCCCCGCGGCCGACGGGACCGGCTCGCATCGGGCCGACGGGGGCCGCGAGGGCGAGCGCGGGCAGGAGCGGCCCCGGTGAGCTGGGTCCTCGACAACCTCGACGTGATCGCGGGATACACCGGCGCGCACCTGGTCCAGGCGCTGCCGCCGATCCTGCTCGCCTTCGCGCTCTCCCTGCCGCTGGCGAAGCTCGCGAACTCCCGCGGCTGGCTGCGCACCGGCGTGACCACCACCGCCGGGCTGATGTACGCGATCCCGTCCCTGCCGCTGTTCGTGCTGCTGCCGGGCCTGATCGGCACCGGCGTGCGCAGTCCGCTGAACATCGTCGTCGCCCTGACCCTCTACGGCCTCGCGCTCATGGTCCCCACCGCCTCCGACGGCTTCCGCTCCGTCTCCCGCGATGTGCTCGGCTCCGCGACGGCCCAGGGCTTCGCCCCGGCCGCCCGCTTCTGGCAGGTCGAGCTGCCGCTGGCCGGGCCGGTGCTGCTGGGCGGGGTGCGGGTCGTCGCGGTCAGCACGATCTCGCTGGTCACCGTCGGCGGTGTGCTCGGCGTGCCGAGCCTGGGGATGCTGTTCGTGGACGGGGTGCGGCGAGGGATCGTCGCCGAGATCGCCGCCGGCGTCGTCGCGACCGCCGCCCTCGCGCTGCTCACCGATGCGCTGCTGGTGCTGCTGGGCCGGGCGCTCATGCCCTGGCACCGAGGGCGGAAGGAGGGCAGGCCGTGAACGAGAACCCCTTCGCCGGCGCCCTCGAATGGCTCTCCGACCCGGTGCGCTGGACCGGGCCGTCCGGGATCCCCCTGCGCACCGCCGAGCACCTCGGCTACACCGCGCTCGGCGTGCTGGTCGCGGCGCTGATCGCCGTGCCCGTCGGGCTGTACGTCGGCCACACCGGCCGGTTCAAGGGCCTCGCCGTCGGCGCCGCGGGCGCGGCCCGCGCCCTGCCCACTCTGGGCCTGGTGACCCTGTTCGCGCTGCTGGTGGGGATCGGGCTCACCGCGCCGCTGCTCTCCTTCGTGATCCTCGCGATCCCATCGCTGCTCGCCGGGGCCTACTCCGCCGTCGAGTCCGCAGACCCAGCGACAGTCGACGCCGCCCGCGCCCAGGGCATGACCGAATGGCAGATCCTCACCCGGGTCGAGCTCCCGCTGGGGATGCCGCTGCTGGTGGGCGGGGTGCGCGGCGCGACCGTGCAGGTCGTCGCCACCGCCATGCTCGCCGCCTATGTGGGCAGCGGCGGCCTGGGCCGATACATCTTCCAGGGCCTCGGCTCCCAGGACTATCCGCAGATGATCGCCGGGTCACTGCTGGTCATCGTGCTCGCGCTCGTGCTCGACCTGGCCCTGCTGCTGCTCCAGCGCGCGACCGCGCCGCGCGGGACGGCGACAGCATGAGCCCCGACCGTTCCCTCCCCGCCGCACGCTCCGTCCGACCTCACCTCCCAGGAGAACCCTCATGAGCATCCACAACACCCGTCGTCACCTGCTGGGCGCCCTCGGCGCGGGCGGGCTCGCCCTCGGCGCCGCGGCCTGCGGCAGCTCCGACCCCTTCGAGGAGGACGGCGGCTCCGGCGCCGCCGGCTCCGACGGCGGCGGCGAGGCCCCCGCGGGCACGCTCGCCATCGGCTCCCAGGCCTACTACTCCAACGAGATCATCGCCGAGCTGTTCGCGCAGGTGCTCGAGAAGGCGGGCTTCACCGTCGACCGCCAGTACCAGATCGGCCAGCGCGAGGTGTACATGCCCGAGCTCGAGGCCGGGTCGCTGGACCTGCTGCCCGAGTACCTCGGGAACCTCCTGCAGCACTACGAGTCCGACGCGGGCTCCGCGAGCCCTGAGGAGATCCGCTCCTCCCTCGAGGAGGCCCTGCCGGAGGGGCTGCGCGTGCTGTCCTTCGCCGAGGCCTCCGACCAGGACTCGTACACCACCACCTCCGACTTCGCCTCCACGCACTCCCTCAGCGCGATCGGCGACCTCGCCGGCGTCGAGGAGGACCTGAAGATCGCCGCGAACAGCGAGTTCGAGACGCGGCCCTACGGCCCCGAGGGCGCGAAGGCGGTGTACGACGTGGACATCGCCGTGGTGCCGGTGGAGGACTCCGGCGGTCCGCTGACCGTCCAGGCCCTCCTGGACGGGGACGTCCAGCTCGCCGACATCTACAGCGCCGATCCCTCCATCGCCGAGAACGACCTGGTGGTGCTCGAGGACCCGGAGTCGATGATCCTGCCGCAGAACGTGGTCCCCGTCGTCTCCGAGAAGATCGACGAGCAGGCGGCCGAGGCGATCGAGAGCGTGATCGCCGAGCTCAGCGCCGACGACCTCGTCGAGCTGAACCGGCAGAGCGTCGTGGACCAGGCCTCCAGCGCCGACATCGCCACCGGCTGGCTGACGGAGAAGGGCCTGCTCTGATGCGCATCGTGGTCACCGGGGCGAGCGGCAAGGTGGGCGGCGAGGTCGCCCGCCTGCTCCACGGGGCGCCCGGGGTCACGCTGCGCCTGGTCGGCCGGAGCCTCGAGCGCCTCCCCGCGCTCGAGGGCGTCGAGCAGGCGCAGGCCGGGTTCGGCGACGCGGACGCCTGCGCCGCCGCCTTCGACGGGGCCGACGCGCTGCTGCTGGTCTCCGCCGGCGAGGCCGAGGACCGGCTCGACCAGCACCGGACCGCGATCGACGCCGCCGCCCGTGCCGGGGTCCGGCACGTGGTCTACACGTCCTTCCTCGGCGCGTCCGATGACGCGGGCTTCACCCTCGCCCGCGACCATGGCGCGACCGAGGAGATGCTGCGCGGCTCGGGGATGGCCTGGACGTTCCTGCGCGACAGCTTCTACGCCGACGTGCTGCTCGATTTCGCCGGCGACGACCGGGTGATCCGCGGCCCGGGCGGCACGGGACGCTGTGCCTTCATCGCCCGCCGCGACGTGGCCGAGGTCGCCGCCCGGATCCTGCGCGACCCCGCCCCCTACGCCGGGCGGGCGCTGGACCTGACCGGCCCGGTCGCGGTCAGCCTCGCCGAGGCGGCGCTGCTGATGACGCGCGCGACGGGGGAGGAGTACGAGTACGTCGACGAGTCGATGGCCGAGGCCCGCGCCTCCCGTGCCCCCTACGGCGCATCGGACTGGCAGGTCGAGGCGTGGATCAGCACCTACACCGCGATCCGCGACGGCGAGCTCGATCTCGTCTCCGGGCACGTCCAGGAGGTCCTGGGGCGGGCACCCCGCGACCTCGAGGAGGCGGTCGCCGACCCGCTGTGAACGGGGGAGGGGCTCCTCAGCCCGGGCTCACCGCGCCGAGCCGGCGCGAGATCGCATCGGCCGCGGCACGGGTCCGGGCGGCGAGCTCCGGGAGCTGCTCGGCCCCGGCGCGGTAGAAGGGCGCCGCGAGGAGCACGGCGCCGGCGACCTCCCCGCGGTGGTCGCGCACCGGCGCGGAGAGGGAGACCTCGTCCTCGGAGGTCTCGCGGTCGTTGAGCGCGTACCCCTGCTCCCGCACCCGGGCGAGCCGCTCCATGTAGTCGCCGGTCTCCCAGCCCTCCTCGAGACGGATCGTGCCGGCAACGACCAGGGCCTCCGCTACGGCGGGCTCGAGGGCTGCGAGGAGCACCTGCACGGTCGAGCTCAGCGCCGTGCGGTAGTGGCTGCCGAGCACCGAGGTGTGCTTGATCTGATGGCGGCTCGGGACCTGCTCCACCGTCACCGACGCCGCACCGTTCCAGACCGCGAGCGCGGAGGTCTCCCCGGTGCGCTCGGCGAGCTCCTGCAGGTCCTCGAGCGCGACCCGGCGCACGTCGAGCTCCGCCAGCAGCGGCCCGGCCACGGCGATCAGGCCCAGGCCCAGCCGGTAGCGGCGGGAGGCCTCGTCGCGCTCGACCACCCGCTCCTGCTCGAGGGTCGACAGGATCCGCGAGACGCTCGACTTGTGCAGGCCGACCTGCTCCGCGATCTCGGTGACGCCCTGCTGCGGATGCTCCACGGTGAAGCAGCGGATGATCCGCAGGACGTTGACGATGACGGAGGCGCCGCGGCCGCTCTCGGAGCGCTCCTGCTCGTTGGTGCTGGTCATCCTCGAATCCTATCGGCGCTGTCGTCCCCAGGAGCCTCGCCGCGGGAGACCGTGTCGGTGGAGGGCTCGTCGCGGGAGGCCGATTCGGCGTCGCGTGCGGCGAGGGCCTTGCGGTACGAGCCGAAGCCGCTCATGTCGAAGTGCCCCGTCGGCCCCCATGCCACGAGCACCTGCAGCGGCTCGTCGCCCTCGCAGGCCAGGTCGTGCTCGATGCCGGCCGGGGCGCGCAGCGCATCCCCGGGACCCAGCAGATGCGTCTCGCCCTCCTGGCGGATGCGGGCCCGGCCGGAGGGGACCAGGTAGATCTCCTCGAGCGCCGGCTCGTGATGCGCGTGCATGCCCTCGTGGGCGCCGGGGACGAGGACGCCGGCCGGCATCGTCCGCGGGTGCGGTGATGCCGGCCGGCGTCCCCTGTGCCTGATCAGGCCGGGATGATGTTGTGCTCCGGGCCGAAGGGGAACTTCGTGATGTTCTCGGCGCCGTCCTCGCCGACCACGAGGATGTCGTGCTCGCGGTAGCCGCCCGCGCCGGGCTGGCCCTCGGGCACGGTGATCATCGGCTCCATCGAGACGACCATGCCCGGCTCGAGCACCGTGTCGATGTCCTCGCGCAGCTCCAGGCCGGCCTCGCGGCCGTAGTAGTGCGAGAGGACGCCGAAGGAGTGGCCGTAGCCGAAGGTGCGGTTCGGCAGCAGGCCGTAGCCGATGTAGATCTTGTTCAGCTCATGGGCGATGTCCTTGCACACGGCGCCGGGCTTGATCAGCGCGATGCCGGCGCGGTGCACCTCGACGTTGATGTTCCACAGGCGCAGAGACTCCTCGTCGGGCTCGCCGAAGAACAGCGTGCGCTCGAGGGCCGTGTAGTAGCCGGTGGGCATCGGGAAGGCGTTCAGCGACAGGATGTCGTGCTCCTGCACCTTCCGCGTGGTGGCCCAGTTGTGGGCGCCGTCGGTGTTGATGCCGGACTGGAACCACACCCAGGTGTCGCGCACCTCGCGGTGCGGGAAGGTCTTCGCGATCTCGCGGGTCATGGCCTCGGTGCCGGCCAGCGCCACCTCGAACTCCTGCACACCGGCGTGGACGGCGTTCCTGATCGCCTCGCCGCCGATGTCGCCGATCCGCGCGCTCTCCTTGATCACCGCGATCTCCTCGGCGGACTTGATCATGCGCTGGCGCATCGCGTCCTGGGAGACGTCGACCAGCTCGGCGCCGGGGAAGGCGTCCTGGAGGCGGCGGAGGATCTGCAGCGTGACGGTGTCGTCCTCGATGCCCAGGCGCCTCGGGTCGGTGATCCCGCGCTGGGCGAGGGCCTGCTGGAGCGCGTAGTAGAAGTTGTCGCGGTTCCAGTCGGTGTAGACGATGTTCTCGCCGTAGCTGGTGCGCCAGGGCATGCCCGCGTCGATGTTCGCGGTGATGGTGCAGGTGTCGTCGGCGGTGACGACCATGCCGTAGGAGCGGCCGAAGTACGTGAACAGGAAGTCCGAGTAGTACTTGATGCCCTGGTAGCTGGTGAGGATCACGGCCTCGAGGTTCTTCTCGGCCATGATCCTGCGCAGGCCGCTGAGGCGGCGCTCGAACTCGGCGTCGGAGAAGGTCAGCTGCTGCTTCTCGCCGTTGTGGAGGACCTTGAGGCGCTCGAGGTCGTTGACGGAGGTTGCGGTGGTCGCGGTCATGATTGTCTCCTTCGGCGGGGCACGGAACGGTACGTGGCCTTGGTGGTTGTCTTGAGTGCAACCGTGTTGCGCCAGTGTTGCGCGTGAGGGGCGTCACGTCAAGCGGTTCGGGGGGAAGTTGCTGACCCGTGATGGTGGGGCGGGCGGCGGCGGGATCGGCGATGCAGACGGGACCGACGGGATGATCGACCCCGCCGGGGCGGACGAGGTCGACGGGGCCGACGAGCTCGACGGGTCTTCGGGGCCGCCCGGCCGCCCGGAGGACGACGAGCCCCGCCCCTTGCCCGAGGTGGACGCGGAGCGAGGCTCGTGGAGGTCAGAGCCTGAGCTCGGTGCGCAGCTCCGCCGCGAGGTCCGCGACGGTCTGCGTGAACAGCAGCTCGCCCTTCTCGGCGCTCGCGCCGTCGGGCGCCGAGAGGCAGCCGGTGTCCGGCGTCCGCCCGGGCACGACCGGCAGGCGGTCGAAGCGGTACGGCGCGGCGGGCGGATGGCTCACCGCGCGGTCCATGTGCACCAGCTCCGGGCGCAGGTGCAGCAGCAGCGCGGTCTCCAGCACCCCGCCGTGCTCCACGTCCCAGCCGGGGAACCCGTCCGGGTAGACCACCTCGAGCGTCGGCGCGGAGACGTAGTCCCAGTAGGACAGCAGCATCACCGACTGCTCCGCGCCCGGGGTCAGGCCCAGGTCGCGCAGCGCCAGGTCCGCGCCCTCGTAGAGGAACTGCGTGTTCTCGTAGTGACCGTTGAGCACCACCACGTGTCGCACGCCCTGGGCGAGCAGGCCCCGGATCAGCTGGCGCGCCTGGGCGATGAGCGCATCGGCGTCGAGGCTGAGCGTGCCCGGCAGGTGGTTCCCACCGCCCGAGCGCTGCTGGGACTTGTACCCGAGCGTGAACGGCTCGAGCACCTTCGCCCCGATCCGCTCCGCCGCCGCCGTCGCGACCGCCGTGGAGAGGATCGCGTCGGTCCCCAGCGGCAGGTGCGGGCCGTGCTGCTCGAACGCCCCGGTGGGCAGGATCGCGACGGCGCTCCCGCCGTCCACCCACTCCTCGTACTCCCGGGCGGTCATCGTCGCCAGGCGCACGGTGCGGGCGGGCCCGTCGGCCGACGGGAGGTCGGGCGTGGTGGGCTCTGTCATCGGTAGTCATCCCTTCGGTCGTCGTGCCGGCGGATCGTCTGCGGGGGCACGAAGGTGCCCTCGCCGACGCCGCGCTTGGGGTCGGGGATCCCGTCCTCGTCGACGAACTCGTCCTCGGGGCGGGGCTCGGGGTCGTTGATCTCACGCTCGGTCCGCACGACCGCGGCGTTGCGGCTGCGCAGTCGCCGGATCAGGTTCGCGATCATCAGGATGATCACGAAGGAGAACGGGAAGGCGCCGATGATCGTGCCGGTCTGGACGGTGTCCACCACGGCCGCGCCGCCGAGGGACAGCAGCACCGCCGCGACGGTCGCGATCGAGATCACGAGCACCACACGGAAGGCAGGGCCGGACTTCTTGGGGGCCGAGACGAACTCCGCCAGCGCGTAGGTGCCGGAGTCGAGGCTGGTCACGTAGTAGGTCGCGACCAGCACGGTCGCCATGATGATGAGGAGGATGCCGATGCCCGGCACCATCTCCAGCATCCGGAACAGCGCCACCGAGAGGTCATCGTTCACTGCCTCGGAGATCGCCAGGCCGTTCTGGTCGTCGTAGCGGATGCCGGCCGAGGCGATGACCGCGGTCCACACCATCACGATCAGCGAGGGCACGATCGTCACGCCGAGCACGAACTCGCGGAGCGTGCGGCCGCGGGAGATCCGGGCGATGAAGCCGGCGACGAAGGGCGAGAACGCGATCACCCAGCACCAGATGAACACGGTCCACGGGCCGTTCCAGAGCTCGTCCCAGGGGGCTCCGCTGCCGGCGGCCTCGGCCTCGGTCCAGAAGCTCATGGCCGGGAAGGAGGCGAATAAGCCGCCGAAGGTCTGGAACATGTTCGAGAGGATGAAGATCGTCGGCCCGAAGACGAACACGCCGACCACCAGCACGATGCTGAGCACGGAGTTCAGCTCGCTGATCCGCTTCATGCCCTTGTTCACGCCCATGAAGGCGGAGACGGCCGTGAGCGTGCCGAGCACGACGATCACGATCATCCAGACCAGGGGGCCGGAGGCGACCCCGGTGAAGGCGTTCAGGCCCGAGGAGAACTGCATCGCCGCGAAGCCGAAGGAGGTCGCCAGTCCCAGCACGGTCGCGATGATCGCGAGCAGCTCGATGACCACGCCGGCGGGGCGGCGCACGGCCGAGGGGAGGATGTCGACGGTCGCCTCGCGGAAGGTGAGGGTCTTGCCGAGGTTGTGGTGCGAGTAGGCCAGGCAGATCGCGACCACGCAGTACATCGCCCAGGCGGTGGGACCCCAGTGGAAGTAGGTCCAGATGATGCCGGACTGGCCGGCGTTGCCCATGTCCGAGGCCACCGGGGCGCCGTCGCGCAGCATCATCGGCTCGGCGAGGGACCAGAAGATCAGCCCCACGCCCTGCCCGCAGGCGAAGAGCATCGAGTACCAGGCGAAGTTGCCGTGGGCCGGCCGGGCCTTCGGGCCGCCCAGGCGGATGCGGCCCAGCGGGCTGATGCACAGCCACACGCAGACCGCCACGGCGATCAGCGAGTAGAGCACGAACCACCAGGTGAATCCGCCGGTGACGAAGGAGCGCAGGTTCGAGATGAGGTTCGCGGAGGCGTCGGGTGCGAGGATCACCGCGATGACGACGCCGACGATCAGCAGCGGCGGCAGCACCATGATGATCGTGCGGTCCAGCGCCGGGATCTGGAATCCGCGGAAGCGGGGGAGGTCGACCGTGCGCTCATCGGCGCGGGAGGCGCCCTCGGGCGTCTCCGCCGCACCGTCGCGGTTCTCGGGCTCCGGGGGCGAGGACGGGTCCTCGGCGCCGGGATGGTTCGTCTCTGTGGTCGTCATGGGACACCCCTCGGGATGGTCGGTGCGGCCGGGCCTACGGCGATCGTTCTCGATTGCTCGACGGTCCGCGGGACTGATTCCCCTGCACTGTTGCGTTGACCGCAACTTGGTTGCCCAAGCGTTCACGTGGCGGCGGTCACAGTCAAGGGGGTTCTGGGGCGCGGCGCGCCGCGCGGCACCTGTGAGCCGCCCACGCGACGTGTCGGGCGCTCAGGGGGCGGCGAGCTGCTCCTGCTCCTCGCGGGCGGCCTGTTCCCGGGCGGCCTTCGGATCGTACGAGTCGCCCTGGAGGATCAACGCGACCAGCCCGAGCAGCGAGAGCCCCATGATCAGGAAGGCCGGCGAGTACGAGTTGTCCGTGACCGAGATCAGCCAGGTCGCGATGAACGGCGCGGTGCCGCCGAAGATCGCATTGCCGAAGTTGAAGGGGATCGCGAAGCCGGAGAGGCGCACCTGCGGCGGCACCGCCTCGACGAAGTAGACGGCGAAGGTCGAGTCGTTGAGGCTGAACAGCGCCACCAGCGAGATCTGGATCAGCAGCACGCCGAGGAAGCCGGACTGCCCCAGCAGCACGAAGGCCGGGTAGCTCAGCAGGATGAACCCGATCGCGTTGATCAGCAGCAGTCGACGCCGGCCGAAGGTGTCCGAGAGCCAGGCGCCCACGAAGATCAGCGGCAGGTAGAGCACCAGCGCGAGCGAGAGGATCAGACTCGACTGGAAGGCCGTCAGCCCCAGCTCCACCTCGATGTAGGTGGCCATGTAGGTGAGCACCAGGTAGTAGCCGCTCGCGTTCACGGCCATGATGAAGACCATCCGCAGCATCGAGGGCCAGTGGCCCTTGATCAGCTCGAGCAGCGGCGCGGTCGCGACCGCCTCCTCCTGCTCCATCTGCGCGCGCACCGGCGAGTCGGAGACCTTGCGGCGGATCCAGCGCACCACGACCGTGAGCACCGCCGCGGCGAGGAACGGGATCCTCCAACCCCACTCCTGCACGGCCTCCTCGGGCAGCAGGCCGTTCAGCAGCGAGGCCATCACCGACGCGCCGAGGAAGCCGGCCGACGTCGCGATCGGGACGGTCGAGACCCAGCGGGCGCGCTTGTGCGCCGGTGCGTGCTCGGCCAGCAGCACCGCCGCGCCCGAGTACTCGCCCGCGGCGCAGAAGCTCTGCAGCATCCGGGCCGCGAGCAGCAGGATCGGGGCGGCGAGCCCGATCGTGGCGTAGCCGGGCAGCACGCCGATGGCGAAGGTCGCCAGCCCCATGCCCACGATCGTGAGGGTGAGCGTGCGCTTCGGACCGATCTTGTCGCCGAAGTGGCCCCAGAACAGCCCGCCGATGGGGCGGACCAGGAACGACAGCGCGAAGACGCCGAAGGTCTGCATCAGCGCGATGCCCGGGTCGGTGCTCGGGAAGAACACCTGGGCGATGGTGGTGGCGAGATAGGCGTAGCTGGCGTACTCGAACCACTCGATGAAGGTGCCCAGGCCGACGGTGCTGAGCGTCAGCCTGACCTGGCCGCGCTCGAGCCGTGTGGCCGCGGCCGCGGTCGCATGGGAGGAAGTGCTGGACATGGGGACTCCTGTCTTCCTCCCGCCGTTGGGAGGTCGGAGGCGTCGGCCCGCTCGGAGCGCGACGCGGGGAGGGGCGCGCGACGGCGAGCGTGCGCGTTGCGTTCAGTACAACCGAGTTGCCAGAATGCCCTGTGGGCTGGGTCACGTCAAGGAGGTCGGCCCGCCTCAGAGCACCGTGCGGATGGAGGACTCGAACCCCGCGACGTGCTGCGCGACGAGCTCGGCGGCGCGGTCGTCGTCCCCCGCGAGCATCGCGTCGAGCATCTCCCGCAGCTCGGTGACGTGCGAGGTCAGGCCCGGCAGGCGGTGCATCGCCACGCACCAGATGCGGGTGGAGAGGTTGTCCAGGCGCAGCAGCGTCTCGGCGAGGTAGACGTTCCCGCAGGCGCGGTAGATCGCGCGGTGCACGCCGACGTCGACCTGCAGGGCGTGGCGCGGGCCCGCGGTCTCGGGCTCGGCCTCGAGCGCGTCGAGGGAGCGCAGCGACTCCTCGAGGGCGGCGCGGGCCGAGGGATCCTGGTTCGTGGTCGCGGCGCGGACCGCGACCGGCTCGAGCGCCGCGCGCACCTGGGTGATCGCCGCCAGCGCCGTGATGTCGACCGTGGTGGCGAAGGTGCCGCGGCGGGGATAGGTGACCACGAGGTGGTCGAGCTCGAGGTGCTTGATCGCCTCACGCACCGGGGTTCGGCCCACGCCGAGCCCCTCGGCGATCCGGCCCTCCTGGAGCGGCTCGCCCGGGGCGATCTCGAGCATGATCAGCCGGTCGCGCAGGGTCAGGTACGCCTGCTCGGCGAGCGAGGCGGGGGAGGTGCCGAGGGGCGTGGTCATCTCTGCTCCTGAGCGTCGGGGCGGCCGGTATTGACACCGGATGTGCCCCACCCTACAGTGAGCGATCAGTGATATATCAGTCACAGTCGACTGGTCGACACACGCTCCGTCCGGCCCACGGCCGGCGACGGCGCGCCCCGTCCCCTTCTGCGAAGGAACCCTCCATGGCCGACCTTCTTCCCGAGCATCCCGATTTCCTGTGGCACTCGCCCGAGCCGAGGTCCGGCTACGACGTCGTGATCGTCGGCGGCGGCGGCCACGGCCTCGCGGCCGCCTACTACCTGGCCTCCCGCCACGGCATCACGAACGTCGCCGTGCTCGAGCGCGGCTGGCTGGCCGGCGGCAACATGGCCCGCAACACCACGATCATCCGCTCGAACTACCTCTGGGACGAGTCGGCGATGATCTACGAGGCCTCGCTGAAGCTGTGGGAGCAGCTGCCCGAGGAGCTCGAGTACGACTTCCTGTTCAGCCAGCGCGGCGTGCTCAACCTCGACCACACCCTCGGCGACGTGCGCGGCTCCGTGCGCCGCGTCAACGCCAACAAGCTCAACGGCGTGGACGCCGAATGGCTGGACCCGAAGCAGGTCAAGGAGGTCGTGCCGATCCTCAACATCTCCGAGGACATCCGCTACCCCGTCCTCGGCGGCACCTACCAGCCCCGAGCCGGCATCGCCAAGCACGACCACGTCGCCTGGGCGCTCGCCCGCAAGGCCGACGAGATGGGCGTGCACATCATCCAGAACTGCGAGGTCACAGACGTCATCGTCGAGAACGGCCGCGCCGTCGGCGTCGAGACGACCCGCGGCCGGATCGACGCCGGGAAGGTCGCACTCGCCGCGGCCGGACACTCCACCGAGGTCTCCGAGACCGCCGGCGTGCGCCTGCCCGTCCAGTCACGGCCCCTCCAGGCCCTGGTCAGCGAGCTGTTCGAGCCGGTCCACCCCGCCGTCGTGATGAGCAACCACGTGCACGTCTACGTCTCCCAGGCCCACAAGGGCGAGCTCGTGATGGGCGCGGGCGTGGACCAGTACAACGGCTACGGCCAGCGCGGCGCCTTCCACGTCGTCGAGGACCAGCTCGCCGCCGCCGTGGAGCTGTTCCCGATCTTCTCCCGGGCCCGCGTGCTGCGCACCTGGGGTGGGATCGTCGACGTCACCGCCGACGCCTCGCCGATCATCTCGAAGACCGAGGTGGACCAGCTGTACGTCAACTGCGGCTGGGGCACCGGTGGCTTCAAGGCCACCCCCGGCGCCGGCTTCGCCCTCGCGCACACGATCGCGCACGACGAGCCGCACGAGATCAACGCGCCCTTCACCCTCGACCGCTTCGAGACGGGCCACCTCATCGACGAGCACGGCGCCGCCGGCGTCGCTCACTGACCGCGCCCCGTCCCCACGACCCCAGGAGGCCACCATGCTCCTCATCGACTGCCCCCACTGCGGGCCCCGCAACGAGGTCGAGTTCCACTACGGCGGCGAGGCCCACGTGCCCTACCCCGAGGACCCCTCGGCCCTCGACGACCGCGAGTGGTCCCGCTACCTCTTCTACCGCGCCAACACCAAGGGCATCCTCGCCGAGCGCTGGCAGCACTCGGCCGGTTGCCGCAAGTGGTTCAACGCCCTGCGCGACACCCGCACCTACCGCTTCGAGCGCATCTACCCGATGGGCTCCCCGCGCCCCGACCTGCCCGGCCCCGAGAAGGTCCCGGCCGACGCCGCCGAGCCGGACCGCTTCGCCTCGATGGCCACCACCGAGGGACGCACCGACGGCTCCCTCGCCGCCCCCTCCGCCGCCGGCAGCGCCGCCGACGGCTCCACCCCTGCCCGTGAGGCTCGCACCGGGAACGAGGACGACCATGCCTGAGAACCAGACCCCCCGCCGCGGCCCCGCCCACGGGGTCGACCCCGCACGGCCCCTGACCCTCACGGTCGAAGGCCAGACGCTGCCCGCGCTCGCCGGCGACACCGTCGCCAGCGCCCTGCTGGCCGCCGGTCGCCTGACCGTGGCCCCCTCGATCTATCTCGCCCGCCCCCGCGGCCTCATGGCCGCCGGCCTCGAGGAGACCAACGCCCTGATCACCGTCCACGACCGACGGGAGGACGGGACCGACGAGTCGATGCTCCCGGCCACCGCGGTCGAGGCCGTCGACGGGCTCGAGGCGAGCCTGCTCAGCGGGCTCGGCACGCTCGACCCGCGCGAGGACCGCGCCTACTACGACCACAAGCACGTCCACACCGACGTGCTCGTCGTCGGCGCCGGCCCCGCCGGACTCGCCGCCGCCCGCGAGGCCGCCCGCTCCGGCGCCCGCGTCATGCTGCTGGACGAGCAGCCCCTCGCCGGCGGCTCGCTGCTGTCCTCGCGGGGCCTGCGGATCGACGACCAGGACGCCATGGACTGGGTCGATGCGACCGTCGCCGAGCTGCGCCGCACCGAGGACGTCACCGTGCTCGAGCGCACGAACGTCTTCGGCAGCTACGACTCGAACTACATCACCGCCCTGCAGAAGCGCACCGACCACCTCGGACTCCCCGCGGAGGGCGCGGACGACGGCCGCCCCGGCGTCTCCCGCCAGCGCGTCTGGCACCTCCGCGCGAAGCAGGTCGTGCTCGCCCCCGGCGCGATGGACCGCCCCGTCGTGTTCGCGCACAACGACCGCCCGGGCGTCATGCTCGCCGCAGCCGTGCAGACCTACCTCAACCGCTTCGGCGTCGCCGCGGGCGAGGACGTCGCGGTGCTGACCACGAACGACTCCGCCTGGGAGCTCGTCGCCGATCTGTACGACGCGGGCGTGCGCCTGCCCGTCGTGCTCGACTCCCGCCCCGAGCCCAGCGCCCGCGCCGCGGCCGTCCTCGAGGCGACCGGCGTCGACGCCCGCTTCGGCTGGTCCGTCGTGGACACCGTCGGCGGCGGCGACGGGGACCGCCTCACCGCGGTGCAGATCGCGCCGCTGGGCGCCGACGGCGAGATCGCCGGCGAGGTCGAGACCGTCGCCGCGGACCTCCTCGCCGTCTCCGGCGGGCTCTCCCCGCTCGTGCACCTGCACTCCCAGCGCCAGGGCCGGATCCAGTACGACGAGGCACTGACCTCGTTCGTCGCCGTCCCCTCGGTCGAGGACCAGCACCTGGCCGGCTCCGTGCTCGGCACCGCCGACCTCGCGGACGCCCTCTCCCAGGGAGCCGAGGCCGGCGCCGCCGCCGCGACCGCCGCCGGACACCCGGTCACGGCGAGGGCCCCGCGGGCCGAGGCGTCTGCCCCCGTGGCACCGGCCCGGCCGCTGTGGCTCGTGCCCTCCCCGGACAGCGGGCCCGTCTCCGCGGCGACCGAGGACCCCGAGCAGTGGCGCGAGCACTTCGTGGACCTGCAGCGCGACCAGACCGTGCGCGACGTGCTGCGCGCGCTGGGCGCGGGCATGCGCGCGGTCGAGCACGTCAAGCGCTTTACCTCGATCAGCACCGGCGCCGACCAGGGCAAGACCTCCGGCGTCGCCGCGATCGGCGTGATGAGCGTGCTGCTGGGGGAGGAGGACCTCGGCGGAATCGGCACCACCACCTACCGGGCGCCCTACGCCCCGGTGAGCTTCGCCGCCCTCGCCGGACGCCGCCGCGGGCAGATGTTCGACCCCGCCCGCATCACCTCCATCCACCAGTGGCACCTCGAGCACGGCGCCGTCTGGGAGGACGTGGGCCAGTGGAAGCGACCGCGATACTTCCCGCAGGGCGGGGAGGACATGGACGCGGCGGTGCTGCGCGAGTGCGCCGGCGTGCGCGACTCCGTCGGCATGATGGACGGCACCACCCTCGGCAAGATCGAGATCCGCGGCGCGGATGCGGCGCGGTTCCTCAACCGCATGTACACCAACGGCTTCCTCAAGCTGCCGGTGGGCAAGGGCCGCTACGGCGTGATGTGCGGGCCCGACGGCATGATCATGGACGACGGCGTCACGCTGCGCGTGGCAGAGGACCACTTCTTCATGACCACCACGACCTCGGGCGCCGCCCTGGTGCTCGACCACCTCGAGGAGTGGCACCAGACGGAGTGGCCGGAGCTTGACGTGTCCATGACCTCGGTGACCGAGCAGTGGACCACGATCACCGTCGCCGGCCCCCGCTCCCGCGACGTGATCGCGAAGGTCGCCCCCGACCTCGACGTCTCCCAGGAGGCGTTCGGGTTCATGGAGTTCCGCGACACGGTCCTGGCCAGCGGCATCCCGGCCCGGATCCCGCGGATCTCGTTCTCCGGCGAGCTCGCCTTCGAGATCAACGTCGACGCCTTCTACGGGCGGTCCGTGTGGGAGGCCGTGCACGAGGCCGGCCAGGAGTACGGCATCGTCGTCTACGGCACCGAGACCATGCACGTGCTGCGCGCCGAGAAGGGCCTGATCATCGTCGGCCAGGACACCGACGGCACGATCACCCCGCAGGACGCGAACATGTCGTGGATCATCGGCGCCAAGAAGAAGGACTTCGTGGGCAAGCGGTCCCTGGACCGCCCGGACTCCGTGCGCGAGGACCGCCGCCAGCTCGTCGGCCTGCTCAGCGACGACGGCAGCACGCGTCTCGAGGAGGGCGCTCAGATCGTCGACGCCGACACCCCGATCACCCCCGAGGACGGGCCCGTGCCGATGATCGGCTGGGTCTCCTCCTCGTACCTCTCGGCGGCTCTCGACCAGCCGTTCGCGCTCGCCCTGGTCGACGGCGGCCTCGGTCGCATCGGCGAGAAGGTCCGCTCCCCGCAGGGGGACCGGATCATCGACCTGACCATCACCTCTCCCGTGCTCGTCGACCCCGAAGGAGCCCGCCGTGACGGCTGACAGCACCACCCCGACCACCTCGATGGACGTCCTGGAGCCGCTGCGCGCGGCCCCCGCCCGCCATCTGACCGACCTGATGGAGGGGGCCGCCGTCACCGGGACGCGCGCGGTGACCCTGCGCGAGCACGAGTTCGCCGTGCAGATCGGCCTGCGGGCCGTGCCCGGCGAGCAGGGCGCGACGGCGCTCGAGTCCGTGCTGGGCGTGCCGCTGCCGACGGCGCACGGCGAGGTGACCGGCGACCTGGACGGCCTGCACGTCCTGCGCCTCTCGCCGGACGAGTTCCTCGCCGTGGACGTCTCCCGCCGGCAGGAGCCCGGCGTCGAGGCGCCCTACCAGGAGGCGCTGGAGGAGGGGGTCCCCGGACAGGCCGTGGACCTCTCCGCCAACCGCACCGTGCTGGTGCTGGAGGGCCCCGGCGCCCGCGAGGTGCTCGAGAAGAGCGTCGCGCTGGACCTGCACCCGCGCGAGTTCGGCGTCGGCCGAGCCGAGGCGACGCTGCTGAGCACCATCCCGGTGGTGCTCGTGCGCAGCGGCGAGGAGACCTGGCGGATCCTGCCCCGCGCCTCCTTCGCGGACCACATGGTGCGCTGGCTCGTCGACGGCATGACGGAGCTCGGCTCCGCCTGCCCGGAGGAGGAGTCCGCGCAGCGCTCGGTGCGCCCTGCGCAGCACCCCTGAGCTCGCGCGCGGCACGGCGCGAGGGGCCGACGGGATCCGTCCGTCGGCCCCTCGCGCCGTGCCCGGCTGCTCCCAGCGAGTCCCCGCACCGCGGTGAGCAGGCCGTTCGACCGCCCGGTCGTTGCGGCGTGACATCGCGCAGCTCACGAGGCAGGGTGGAGGGATGAACACAGAGCAGACCCATCTGACCGTCACCCGCACGATCGACGTGCCCGCGAAGGACGTGTTCGCGGTGCTCACCCTGCCCGCCCGCCACCACGAGTTCGACGGCTCCGGCTTCGTCCGCGCCGCCGACGACACCGAGCGGATCACCGCTGTGGGCGAGAAGTTCGTGATGAACATGCACGGTGACCACATGGGCGGCGACTATCGCACCCACAACTTCGTCACCGCGTACGACGAGAACAAGATGGTGGGCTGGAAGCCCGCTCCCGAGGGGGAGGACGGCAGCGCCCCCGAGGGCCCGAAGGGCTGGGAGTGGCTCTACGAGCTCACCCCGCAGGGCTCGGACGCGACCGAGGTGTCGCTGACCTACAGCTGGTCCGACGTCACCGATCCCGAGCTGCTCAAGCAGATCCGCTTCCCGATGATCCCCGAGGAGGATCTGGAGCAGTCGCTGAACCTGCTTGCCGCCGCGGTCACGAAGGACTGATCGCGCAGGTCGCCGCCGCGGCCACGAAGCGCCGGTGCCGGAGCCCGCCCGCCCGTCCGGGTGGGCGGGCTGCTGCGCGCCCGGGCCACCCACGCATGGAACGCCCGCATCCGCAGCGCACACCCCCGGCCGAGCCCGTCAGCCTGGGAAGGAGCCTCGCCCGGGCCGCCGATCTCTGGCACGCTTCGTGAGGACGGCGACGACGCCGCCCCGACCCGAGGAGCACCGTGATGGCCGACGCCCAGTCACTCCCCGCCGACGCCCCCGTCCCCGACGAGATCGTGCACAGCGTGCTGATCGACGCGAGCGCGGAGACGGTCTTCGCGGTCATCCGCGAACCCGGCTGGTTCATCAACGACGGCGAGTACCGCGAGCACGAGATCACCACGTCGGGCCCGGTCACACGCGTGGTCGACCCCGCCCACGGCAGCTTCCAGCTCGCGATCGAGGCGCACGAGCCGCCGAACCGTGTCGCGTTCCGCTGGCTCGGCGGCGGGCTCGGCGAGATCTCCGACGCCCCGAACAACACTGTCGAGTTCGTCATCGACCCCGCCGGCACCGCGGCCCGGAACAGTGTGCGGCTCACCGTGCGCGAGCGCGGCTTCGCGAAGCTGGGCCTGGACGAGGCGGTCCGACGGCGCAACTATGAGGAGAACCTCCACGGCTGGCAGCAGGAGCTCGACCTCGCCAAGCGCCTTGCGGAGAACGGTCGCGACGGCGCCGCCGCGTCGGGATCCGGGGACGACGCCCACGGCTGAGGGCACGCCGCACCGCAGGTCGGAGGGCTATCCTCGAGGGATGGGCAGGGTCACCGACAGCACGCGGATCCGCACCGTCAGGGTGCGGGACGGGAAGCTCTATGCCGGGCGCAAGGGCGACCACGTCGCCGTCGAGGAGCCGCTGGACATCCGCCTGAACGGGCAGCAGCTCTCCCTCACCATGCGCACCCCCGGCAACGACGTCGAGCTGATCCACGGCTTCCTGCACGCAGAGGGTCTGATCCGTGACCGTGAGGACGTGGCCGAGGCCCGCTACTGCGACGGCGCCGTCGTCGACGCCGGCAGCGGCTTCGCCCAGAACACCTACAACGTCATGGACTTCACGACCACCCGGCCGCAGCTGCTGCCGCAGGTCGCACGCGCCTTCACCACCACCTCCGCCTGCGGGGTGTGCGGCGCGGAGAGCATCGACGCCGTCCGGCAGAAGAGCCGGTACACGCTGCTGCAGTCCTGGGTGGCGGACCCGCACGTGATCCTCCGCGCCGCCCGCGAGCTCTCCGACCAGCAGGTCGTCTTCGCCCGCACCGGCGGCGTCCATGCCGCCGCGCTCGTGGACCTCGAGGGGAACCTGCTCGTGGTCCGCGAGGACGTGGGCCGGCACAACGCTGTCGACAAGGTCATCGGCTGGGCCCTGCTCGAGGATCGCCTGCCGCTGCGGGACTGCTTCCTGCTGGTCTCCTCCCGGGCGAGCTTCGAGATCGTCCAGAAGGCCTGCATGGCCGGAATCCCGCTGGTCGCCTGCGTCTCCGCCGCGAGCTCCCTCGCCGTCGAGACCGCCCGCGAGTTCGGCCAGACGCTCGTCGGCTTCACCCGCGCGCGGGACGACGGCGATGGCCGCATGAACCTCTACACCCACCCCGAGCGCCTCGACCTCTCCGCTGCCGAGGGCTGACAGGGCAGGGTGGCCCGACCTGCTCCTGCGGTCCGGCTCGGATGGCTCGCACCCGTCGGCCGTACTCGCAGGCAGGATCCGTCGGCCGCACTGTGCGGCCGGCCCGGTGGACGGGCCTCGCCGGTCGGTGCCGATGGTCGGCTCCGCGTCTTCGTGCCCGGTAGGGTGCGGGGGTGACCAGCGACGACGCCGCCCTCCAGCAGTTCTGGGCCGAGGCCCGCACCGCCCGCCCCGAGCTGCCCGAGCACAGGCCGGAGGCCTGGGCGTTCGGCGCCACCCCCGAGCACGCCGACGGGCTGCTCCGCCTCGTGCTCGACGGCGTGAAGACGGGGACCGCCTCCGCGCTTCGGGACTACGAGGCCGACGGGGACCCGCTCCCGGAGGTCGGCGAGCTGTCGATCATCCTCGACGGCAGCGGGGCGCCCCGCGCGGTGCTGGAGACGACGGAGGTCACGACCGTCCCGTTCGACCAGGTCACCGCCGAGCACGCCCACGCCGAGGGGGAGGGCGATCGGACCCTCGCGGCCTGGCGGCAGATCCACGAGCGCTTCTGGACCGAGCACTCGCACGGCGGCTTCGCGCCGGACATGGTCGTCGTCTGCGAGCGGTTCCGCCTGATCCACCCCCGCTGACCGCCCCACCCAGTCGCTGTGCCGCCTGCTGCGCGGCCCGGCGACCGTCCCGATCGCCGTTCTCCCTGCCCGGGTGCCGGCTACGTGCGATCGAGACGTGGATATGTGCCGATATCCGCCGCCATACCGACACATCGCCACGTCTCGGTGTTGTGATGCCGGGGCGGGGACCTCGCCTCAGCGCAGGGCGAGCAGCGCCGTGGCGGTGACCGCATCGAGGACCAGGTCCGTCGCGACCCCGGCCCGCAGCGCCGCCCGCAGCGGCAGCGCCTTGCGAGAGCCGGAGGCGACCAGGAGGCGGCGCGGGATCCGGGCCAGGCGGTCCGGGGCGGTGCCCGATCCGCGCGCGTTCATGGCGATGTCGCGGAAGGTGCCGTCGGCCCGCAGGAACACGGTGCACACATCGCCCACCGCGCCGTCGGCCCGCAGTGAGCGCAGGTCCGCAGCCGTGAGGTAGTTGTGGGTGTAGACGTGGCTGGGGACCTCCGCGTCGAAGGCGCCGACGCTGAACACTGCGACCGTGGCCTGCGTCTGCGTCTCCAGCACCCGCTGCACCGAGCGCTCGTGCCACATCGCCTCGCGCGTGGCGGCGTAGTCGAAGAAGGCCGGGACCGGGAACTGGTGCACCGTCGCGTCCCATCGCTCCGCCGCCCGGGCGAGCACGGTCGCGATATAGGTCAGGCCCGAGCCCTCGACGTTGATCGCGCCGTTGAGCTGCACGATCCGCATCCCGGGAACGGGGCGTGGTCGGACCGTGCCCAGCAGTGCCGCGACCGTCGTGCCCCAGGCGATGCCGAGCGTGGAGCCGGGCTCGAGCATCTGATCGAGCAGCTCCGCGGCCTCCTCGACCACGGCGGCGAGGCGGTCGCGCTGATCGCTCTCGGGCGGATCCGGCACCACGTGCACCTTCACCCCGTACTGGCGGGCGATGCGTCGTCCGAGGTCCTCCACGCGATGCGCCTCGGGCGGGCGCAGGGTGATCTGGACCAGGCCGGCCTCGCGCGCGTCCCGCAGCATTCGTGACACGGTCGAGCGGGACACCGCGAGCTCTCCGGCGATCGCCTCCATGGTCTGGCTCTGCCCGTAGTACATCCGTGCAGCGGTGAAGAGGTCCTCGAGCCGGGAAGCGGGGGTCATGGACACCAGTCTTGCACGTTCGTGCACCTGGCTTGCGCGATGCTGCACGCCCGTCCCAGGATGGCCGTGTCACCGCCGCGGAGAGCGCGACGGGCCCGGCCGCGAGCGCCGGGATCACCAGGTGCCGATGCGAAGGAGCAGCCAGCGTGTCCGAACAGCAGCGATCCGCACTCACCCCCGAGGGCCGCGGCGAGCACCTCGCCCGCCTGCGCGCCACGACCGCCGAGAACCCGCTGGACGTCCTCGTCGTCGGAGGCGGGGTGAACGGGGCGGGCGCCGCCTTCGACGCCGCCACCCGCGGCCTGTCCGTCGGCCTCGTGGAGTCCCACGACTGGGCCTCCGGCACCTCCTCCCGCTCCTCCAAGCTCATGCACGGCGGCCTGCGCTACCTGCAGATGCTCGACTTCAAGCTGGTCGCCGAGGCGCTGCGCGAGCGCGATCTGCTGCTCGAGCACACCGCCCCGCACCTGGTGAAGCCGATCAAGTTCGTCTTCCCCTTCTTCAAGAAGGTCATCGACCGCGGCTTCATCGGCTCCGGCGTCATGCTCTACGACGCGATGCAGTCGGTGGGCCGCAAGCGCGCCGTCCCCTTCCACCGCCATCTCCTGCACGACAAGATGCTCGAGGTGTTCCCGGCGCTCGACGGCGACAAGGCCGTCGGCGCGCTCGAGTACTACGACGCGCAGGTCGACGACGCCCGCTTCGTGATGATGCTGGTGCGCTCCGCCGCCCAGCTCGACGCCTCGGTCGCGAACTACACCTCCGTCGTCGACTACCTCCACGAGGGCGAGCGCGTGGTCGGCGCCCGGGTGCGCGACGAGGAGAGCGGCGAGGAGTTCGATGTCCGCGCCCGCCACGTCATCCTCGCCGGCGGCGTCTGGACCCAGGAGCAGCAGGAGCTCGCCGGGGCCGACGGCGGCCTCGAGGTCCTCGCCTCCAAGGGCATCCACGTCACCGTCGCCCGCGACCGGATCCCCGCCGTCCCCGACACCGGCATCATCACCCAGACCGAGAAGTCGGTGCTGTTCATCATCCCGTGGGACGAGTACTGGGTCATCGGCACCACCGACACCCCGTGGACCCAGGACCCCCGCGACGTGGGCGCCACCTCGGACGACATCGACTACGTCCTCGAGCACGCCAACGCCGTGCTCGCCGACGACCTCACCCGCGAGGACGTCATCGGCGTCTACTCGGGCCTCCGCCCCCTGCTGCAGCCCGTGAAGAAGGGCTCGGACAAGGGCTCGACCAAGGTCTCCCGCGAGCACACCGTCATGCAGGTCGAACCCGGCCTGAGCGCCATCGCGGGCGGCAAGTACACGACCTACCGCGTGATGGCCGAGGACGTCGTCGACTTCGCGATCAAGGACACCGAGCCCGGCCGCCCGTCGCTGACCCGCTCGGTCCCCGTCATCGGTGCGCAGGGCTACGCGGCCCTGGTGCGCGACAAGTCCGAGATCAGCAAGCGGATCGGCGGCGAAGAGTCCGGCGCCGACGAGATCCGCGTCGATCGGCTCCTGTTCCGCTACGGCAGCCTGCTCACCGACGTGCTCGCCCTGATCGACGAGGATCCGTCCCTCGCGACCCCGCTCGAGCATGCCCCGCGCTACCTGCGCGCCGAGGTGGTCTATGCCGCCCGCGCCGAGGGGGCCCGGCATCTCGCCGACGTGCTCGAGCGCCGCACCCGCCTGGACTACGAGACTCGTGACCGCGGGGTCGCTGCGGCCGACGAGGTCGCCGCGCTGCTCGCGCCGGAGCTCGGCTGGGACGAGACGACGGTGCGCGCCGAGGTCGACGCCTACCGCGGGTACATAGAGGCCCGTCTCGCCGGGGAGGCCACCGCCTCCGACGCCGAGGCCGCCGCCCGCATCGCGGCCGCCGCGGAGGTGCCCGCCCGCCGCTGACCCAGAACTCCTCCCCGGTCGTGATCCGGCCGGGGAGGCCCTCCGCGGGCGACTCCGCCCGCGGACCATGGGCGGGCAGGACCCGCCCCTCTCCCCACCATCTGGATGCCACCGGTCCCGCAGAGCTGCGGGGCCGCTCGACGAGGAGGCCCCATGGCAACCATCTTCCTGTACGAGATCGCCGGAACGGCGATGCTCACCCTGCTCGGCGGCGGCGTCGTCGCCAACGCGATCCTCGGCAAGACGAAGGGCAACGGCGGCGGCTGGCTGATGATCAACTTCGGCTGGGGCCTCGCGGTCTTCGCCGGCGTGTACGTCGCCTACAAGACCGGCGCCCATCTGAACCCCGCGGTGACCCTCGGCCTGCTCTCCAGCGGCGCCGCGGAGTACGCCCCCGGGATCGCCGTCACCGTCGGCAGCACGATCGCGTACCTGCTGGCGGAGCTGATCGGCGCCTTCCTCGGCGCGATCGTCGCCTGGCTCGCGTACAAGACCCACTACGACCAGGAGACCGATGCCGGAACGATCCTCGGCACCTTCTCCACCGGTCCGGAGATCCGCTCGTACGGCTGGAACTTCGTCACCGAGGTCATCGCGACCTTCGTGCTGGTGTTCGTGATCATCATGTTCGGCAGCACGCCGAGCGGGCTCGGCCCCCTCGCGGTCGCGCTGCTGGTCGTCTCGATCGGCGCGTCCCTCGGCGGACCCACCGGCTACGCCATCAACCCCGCCCGTGACCTCGGCCCCCGCCTCGCCCACGCGATCCTCCCGATCCCGCACAAGGGCAGCAGCGACTGGGGCTACTCGTGGGTCCCGATCGCCGGCCCGATCGTCGGCGGCGTCCTCGCGGGCCTGGCGAGCTTCGCCTTCTGACCCGACCCGCCGCTCCACTGCCGAGCGGTTCCCGTGCGCCGCGCGGGGCTGTCCGGCACCATGACCTCCACCCGTTCATCACCACGAAGGAGTTCCGATGACCGACTCGACGAAGTACATCCTCTCGATCGACCAGGGCACCACCTCGACCCGCGCGATCGTCTTCGACCACGCCGGCCAGATCGTCTCGACCGGCCAGCAGGAGCACGAGCAGATCTTCCCCAGGTCCGGCTGGGTCGAGCACGACCCGATGGAGATCTGGCGCAACACCCGCTCCGTCGTCGGCGCTGCGCTGACCGGCGCGGAGATCAACCGCCACCAGCTCGACGCCGTCGGCATCACCAATCAGCGCGAGACCGCGGTGGTGTGGGACAGGAACACCGGCGAGCCCGTCTACAACGCGATCGTCTGGCAGGACACCCGCACCCAGAAGATCTGCGACCGCCTCGCCGGCGACGAGGGCGCCGACAAGTACAAGGAGCGCGTGGGCCTGCCGCTGGCGACCTACTTCTCCGGCCCCAAGATCGCCTGGATCCTCGAGAACGTCGACGGCGCGCGCGAGAGGGCCGAGGCCGGCGATCTGCTGTTCGGCAACACCGACTCGTGGCTGGTGTGGAACCTGACCGGCGGCGTGAACGGCGGCGTGCACGTCACCGACGTCACCAACGCCTCGCGCACCATGCTCATGAACATCGACACCCTCGACTGGAACGAGGACATCGCGAAGGACATGGGCATCCCGATGTCGATGCTCCCGGAGATCAAGTCCTCCTCCGAGGTGTACGGGCACGGCCGCAAGAATGATCTGCTCATCGACACCCCGATCGCCGGCATCCTCGGCGACCAGCAGGCCGCCACGTTCGGCCAGGCCTGCTTCGAGATCGGCATGGGCAAGAACACCTACGGCACCGGCAACTTCATGCTGGTCAACACCGGCGAGGACCTGGTGCGCAGCGAGAACGGGCTGCTCACCACCGTCGCCTACAAGATCGGCGAGAACAAGCCCGTCTACGCCCTCGAGGGCTCGGTCGCGGTGACCGGCTCGCTCGTGCAGTGGATCCGCGACAACCTCGGCCTGATCAAGGACGCCCCGGAGATCGAGGACCTCGCCAAGCAGGTCGACGACAACGGCGGCCTGTTCGTGGTCCCGGCGTTCTCGGGCCTGTTCGCCCCGCACTGGCGCTCCGACGCCCGCGGCGTGATGGTCGGCATGACCCGCTTCCACAACAAGAACCACATCGCCCGCGCGGTCCTGGAGGCCACGGCCTTCCAGTCCCGGGAGGTCCTCGATGCGGCGATCGCCGATGCGGCCTCAGAGGGCGTGGAGCTCACCGAGCTGAAGGTCGACGGTGGCATGGTCATGAACGAGACCCTCATGCAGTTCCAGGCCGACATCCTCGGAGTGCCCGTCGTGCGCCCGAAGGTCATCGAGACCACCGCGCTGGGCGCCGCTTACGCGGCCGGCATCGCGGTGGGCTACTGGGAGGGCGAGCAGGACGTCGTCGACAACTGGGCCGAGGACAAGCGCTGGGAGCCTCAGATGGACGAGGAGACCCGCGACCGGTACATGCGCCTGTGGCGCAAGGCCGTCGAGCGCACCCTCGACTGGGTCGACGACGACACCGACGCTCTGTACGGCTGATCGACGATCTGCGGCGCCCGGCATCTCGAGGGATGCCGGGCGCCCGCATGTCCGGGGGAGAGGTCACCGTCCGGACACGGAACGAAGTGATCGACGTCACTCCGGCGTAGGATTCGCGGCACCTGCCCTCCCGGGCGCCGGTACGGTGGCGCGTCGTCCCCGACCGGACCGGTGGCCCGCGAGCGACGACATTGCGCACGGACCTCCGATCCGGCCCGTCCGCCCTTCCCCACCAGAGATCGGAGAGACACATGGATCTCGCCTTCAAGCTGGTCGCCCTCGTCGTCTACTTCGGCGGCATGATCGGCATCGGCCTGTACGCCTTCCGCAGGACCAAGGGCGGCGAGGACTACATGCTCGGCGGCCGACAGCTGCACCCCTTCGTCGCGGCGCTCTCCGCCGGGGCCTCGGACATGTCCGGCTGGCTGCTGATGGGCCTGCCCGGCGCGCTGTACATGAGCGGCATGGTCGAGGCGTGGATCGCGATCGGCCTGACCATCGGCGCCGGTCTGAACTGGATCTTCGTCGCCCCGCGCCTGCGCCAGTACACCCAGATCGCCGGCAACGCGATCACGGTGCCGAGCTACTTCGGCAACCGTCTCCACGACCGCACGAACATCCTGCGGATCGCGGCGGGCCTGATCATCCTGGTGTTCTTCACCTTCTACGTCTCCTCCGGCATGGTCGCCGGCGGCGTGTTCTTCCAGTCGATGTTCGGCGGGCCCTACCTGACCGGCCTGCTCCTCGTGGGCGGCGTGACGATCCTGTACACCCTCTTCGGCGGCTTCCTCGGCGCGAGCTACACCGACGTGGTGCAGGGCCTGATCATGCTGGTCTCCCTGATCATCGTGCCGATCACCGCGATGTTCGTCGTCGGCGGGCCCACGGCGATGTTCGCCTCGGTGCGCGAGGTCGACCCCTCCTTCGGCTCCCTCGTCTCCGGCGGCACCTGGGTAGGGATCCTCTCCGCCCTCGCCTGGGGCCTGGGCTACTTCGGCCAGCCCCACATCATCGTGCGCTTCATGGCGCTGCGCTCCTCGCGCGACGCGAAGTACGGCACGATCGTCGGGATGAGCTGGATGATCCTGTGCGTGACCGGCGCCGTGTTCACCGCGATGGCGGGTCTGGCCTACTTCCAGCAGAACCGCGACGTGCAGATCACCGACGCGACGAACGGCGAGTCGGTGTTCCTCGACCTCGCCCAGGTCCTGTTCCATCCGCTGATCGCCGGCATCCTGCTGGCGGCCGTGCTCGCAGCGATCATGTCCACGATCTCCTCGCAGCTGATCGTGACCACCTCCGCGCTGGTCGAGGACATCGTCGGCGGTGTGGGCGTGAAGCTCGGCGACGGCGCCAAGCTGTGGGCCGGACGCATCGGCGTGCTCGTCGTCTCCGTCGTCGCGGTGATCCTCGCCCTGGATCCCGAGAGCTCGGTGCTGGCCCTGGTCGCCTTCGCCTGGGCGGGCTTCGGCGCCGCCTTCGGGCCGATCGTGCTGCTGTCGCTGTTCTGGCGTCGCCTGACGATGGCGGGCGCTGCGGTGGGCATGATCTCCGGCGCGGTGGTCGCCTTCGTCTGGGGCCAGTCCTGGGGTGCGGAGAAGCAGCCTCTCGATGTCACCCTGGGCCTCTTCGGCGGAGAGCATCTGTACGAGATCATCCCCGGCTTCGTGGTCTGCCTGGTGCTCGCGGTCGTGGTCAGCCTGATCACCCCGCAGCCGCCCGCCAAGGCGATGGTGGAGTACGACGACATGCTCGACTCCCTCGCTACGGGCGAGGCCCGGGACCGCTCATCGGAGGAGCCCGCCGCGGCCTGAGCCGTCGGCGTCCCGGCCGGCGGTGCCGTCCCTGGCTTCCGGCCGCCATCCCCGGCCCAGGCCGTCGGTGCCTTCCCCGGCGCCCTGGCCCCGGCGCTGCACACTTCTGCGCTTCTGGCGTGACCTCAACGGCTATACGGCCCTCAGGTCACGCCAGGAGCGCATTCGTCGTCACGGCCAGCCCCGGGGCACGGGGCTGGCCGTCGGGGTCAGGCGTCCGGGTCGGTCTCGTCGGGGTCGCCGAAGAGGTGCTCCTCGGCGGGGCCGACGACGCCCGGACGCACCGAGAACAGCGCGCCGGCTTCCGGATCGTCCCCGTCGGCCACGTTCTCCCGGCTGGTGGTGATGAACAGGGTCCCGCGGTCCTCGCCGCCGAAGGTGCAGGCCGTGACCTGGCGCGCCGCCACCGTGATCCGCTCGGCGATCCCGCCCCGCTCGTCCAGGCCCAGGACCTGAGAGCCGCCGAACATCGCCACCCACACCCGGCCCTCGGCGTCCAGGCACAGCCCGTCCGGGCCGCCGTCCTCGCCGGAGAGGTCGGCGAAGGGCCGGCGCTCGACGAGCCCGTCGGCGTCGGACCAGTCGAAGAGGTCGACCCGCCCGGTGGGGGTGTCGACGTAGAAGGCGCGCGTCCCGTCGGCCGTGAAGGCGAGGCCGTTGGAGATCGTGAGGTCCCCGAACTGCCGGGTGGTGGTGCCGTCGGGCATCAGGCGCCACATCGCGGCGGCGCCGGGCCGCTGGTCATAGGCCATCGAGCCGCACAGGAAGGAGCCGTCCGGCGCGATCGCGCCCTCGTTCATGCGCACGTCCTCGTCCCACAGCGGCGGCAGCGCGCGGATGGACCCGTCGGCGTCCTCGAGGCCGAAGCCCTTCTCGAGGGCGAGCACCGCCCCGCCGTCGGCCGCGGGGCGCACGCAGGCCACGACCGGGCTCGGGGTGGGCAGGCGCCGGGCGGTCCCGTCGGCGCCGAGATGCAGCATGTCACCGGCGAGCATGTCCACCCAGCGCAGGCCGTCCCAGGTCTCTGACCAGTACGGACCCTCCGCGTGGTGACAGAGGGATTCGGTGAGTCGGTCGGCATGCATGGGGCTCCCCTTCCGGGCGCTGGATGCGGTCGACCGGCGCGCGGAGGTGCCGGTAGGGCCACCGTACGGGGTACGACGGCGCGGCGTGCGGGAGTCCCGGCCTCAGTGCTCCTGCATCGCCGCGAGCGCGTGGGTGATCTCGTAGGTCGCGGGGTAGAGGTCGCGGTAGAGCCGGTACAGCTCGTCGTACCGCTCGCGCCGCGCCGGGTCCGGGACGATCTCGTGATCGGTGGGGTTCCAGCGCGAGACGTCGGTGCCGTGGGCGAGGCGCGCGGCGAGCATCGAGCCGCCGTAGGAGGCGCCGACGACGCGCCGCGGTATCCGCTGGACCAGGCCCGTCGCGTCGGAGACGATCTGCGGCCACAGGTCGCTGCGGGCCCCGCCGCCGACGGCCACGACCCGGTCCAGGCTGAGCTCGGCCGCGGTGAGGGTCTCGAGGTGGTGGCGCACCCCGAAGGCGGCGGCCTCGAGCGCGGCGCGGTAGAGGTCCCCGCGGGTGTGCGAGAGGGTCAGGCCCGCGATCACGCCCCGAGCGCCGGGGTCGGCGATGGGGGAGCGCTCGCCGGCGAAGTAGGGGAGCATGACCAGCCCGTTCGCGCCGGGACCGCTGGCCTCCGCCTCCGCGAGGAGCTCGTCGAACCCCGGGGAGCCGGTCAGCTCGCGCAGCCAGCCGGTGATCGCCCCGGAGGACGCCATGCCGCCCGAGAGCGCGTAGGCGCCCGGCTCCACCCCGGAGGTGGGCCACAGGGTGCGGCTCGCGACGGGCTCGACGGTGGTCGCGACGAGGAAGGTGGTGGTTCCGTACATCAGCATCAGGTCGCCCGGGGAGGCGGCGTCGACGCTGACCGCCTCCGCCCAGGCGTCGACGGTGCCGGTGATGACGGGGATCCCGGAGCGCAGACCGGGCACGCGCCGCGTGATCGCGCTCTGCACGGTCCCCGCCGCCTCGCCCGCCCAACGCAGCTCCGGGAGCTCGAGGCCGGGGCCGACCTGCTCGGCCCACTCGGGATGCCACGCCTGGTGGCGAAGGCTGTACATCGGAGCGGACTGGCTGGCGCTGACGTGGTCGAGCACGTACTCGCCGGTGAGGCGGAATGCGAGATACGAGGCCGGCATGAACAGCCGACGCGCCCGCGCATAGACCTCCGGCTCGTGCCGGGCGACCCAGGCGACCTTCGGCCCGGCCGCCTGCGAGGTGAGCATCCCGCCGCAGTGCGCGACGATCTCCTCCCTGCCCAGCACGTTCGTGAGGTGGCGGATCTCCTCGCCCGCGCGGGTGTCCACTCCGTAGAGGATCGCCGGGCGCACCGGTTCGCCGCGCTCGTCGGTGAGCAGCACGCAGGGGCCCATCCCCGAGACGCCGATCGCGGTGACTTCCGCAGGGACGTCCGCGGCGCCGGTCGCGGTGAGCTCGCGGGCGATGTCCACGAACTCCTCCCACCAGATCTCCGCGTCCATCTCGACGTGGCCCGGGGCGGGGCGGGAGACCGAGTGCTCGCGCACGGCGGTGGCGAGGATGGTCCCGTCGAGCGCGACGAGGGTGCCCTTCGTGCTCGAGGTGCCGACGTCGACGCCCAGCACGGCGGGGACCCTCGCGCCGGCTGGCGCTCCGGCCGCTCGGGGCGCGGCCGACGGGGCGGACGAGGCGGTGGGGGCGACGGATCCGGCGGTGGTCGCCGCCGCCGTCCGCGAGGCGGGCTGCGCTGCCGGCGCCGCGGTCGCTGGCGACGCTGCCGAGGAGTCCGACGGAGCAATCCGCGGAGCAGGGGTCGTCGCCCCCGTGCCTGCCGTCATCGCGCCGCCTCTCCGTGCCGTCATCGCCGCGGACCATCCTGCCACCGACGGCCCTGCCCGGGGCGCAGGACGGGGCCCCGTTCCGCAGCACTGCCCGGCGTTCACTAGGATCATCGGCGCGAGCCCCGTCGCCCCGGGGCCCGGACACGGCCTTGACGGAGAGGGAGGAGCATCGATGCTCGAGACCGCGATGGACCTCCAGCTGCTCCACCGCGCCGCCTCGGCCTACTACGTCGACGGGGTGCGTCAGGCCGAGGTCGCCGAGCGCCTGGGCGTCTCCCGGCCCACGGTCTCCAAGCTCCTCGCCGAGGCGCGACGGATCGGGATGGTGCGCTTCGAGGTGCTCGAGCCGCCGACCGCCGACCTGCCCGATCTCGCCGCCCGCCTGCAGGATGTGCTCGGCGTCCGCTCCGTGCGCATCGCCCCGGGGAACCAGGTCCAGCGCGACTACCGCGGCATCGGCGACCTGCTGGGGGAGGAGCTGCGCTCGCTGGACCTGCAACGGGGCGATGTGCTGCTGATCTCCTCGGGCAAGACGACCTACGCCGTCAGCGGCATGCCCGGGCTGCCCGAGCTGCCGGGAGTGGTGATCGCCCCGACCGTCGGCGGGCAGCAGGAGACCGACCCGTCCTTCCAGACCAACGAGATCGTGCGCCGCTTCGCGGACCGCACCCGGGCCGAGCCGAGGTTCATGTTCGCCCCGGCGAGCCCCTCGGAGCAGCTCTGGGAGTCCCTGCAGGCCGACCCCAGCTTCCGCGAGATCACCGACCTGTGGGCGCGGGCCCGCGCCGTGGTGGTCGGGATCGGCGAGCCCTACCAGGGGCGCGCGGCGCTGACCTCCGTGGTGCCGCGCGACGAGACGGCGCTGCTCCCGGCCGTCGGCGACATCAACCTCCACTTCTACGACATCGACGGGCATCCGGTGAGCTATCCCGGCTCGGAGCGGCTGGTGCGCCCGCCGCGCGCGCTGCTCACCGCGCTGCCGACCTCGATCGCGATGGCGGCGGGGGAGCGCAAGGCGCCCTCGATCCTCGCCGGCGCCCGCGCCGGGCTGTACACGACGCTGCTGACCGACGAGCCGACGGCCCAGGCCGTGCTCGCGCTCGTCGCCTCGATGGGCTGACCCCGCCCGATCCGCCCCGTGGCATCCCTCTGACCTGCGACACCCTGATCGTGAACATTTGTGCTTGACGTTTGTTCCCAGTCTGCCTAGAGTGTTCCTGGTCAGGCCCGACCCGTCGGCGCGCGCTGTGGCGCCCCAGGCCGGGCGGAACGTATCGAAGGAGATGTGTCTTACGTGAGCCAGCTGCCCGCCACCATGCAGGCCGTCGTCATGCATGCCCCCGAGGACTACCGCCTCGAGGAGCGCCCGGTCCCGACCCCCGCCGCCGATGAGCTCCTGATCCAGGTCGAGGCCGTCGGCGTCTGCGCCTCCGACCTCAAGGCCTACGCCGGCGCCGCCAAGTTCTGGGGCGACGAGAACCGCGACCGCTGGGTCGAGCCGGGCATCATCCCCGGCCACGAGATCACCGGCACCGTCGTGCAGGGCTCCGACGAGGTCCTCGCCCACCACGACGTCTCCGTCGGCGACCGCATCGTCGTCGAGCAGATCGTCCCCTGCGGCGAGTGCATGTACTGCCAGCGCGGCTGGTACTGGATGTGCGCCCCGCACGACATGTTCGGCTTCAAGCACTACCACGGCGGCATGGCCGAGTACATGATCGTGCCGAAGCTCGCCCGCGCCCACAGGATCTCCAAGGACATCGCACCGCAGCACGCCGCCTACGCCGAGCCGCTGTCCTGCTCGATGCACGCCGTCGAGCGCGCCGAGCTGGAGTTCGACGACGTCGTCGTCATCGCCGGCGCCGGCCCCATCGGCCTCGGCGCGATCATCGGCGCGGCCCACAAGAACCCCAAGCTCGTCATCGCCCTCGACTTCGACGACGAGAAGCTCGAGCTCGCGAAGAAGTGCGGCGCCGACCTCACCCTGAACCCCTCGAAGGTCGACATCTACGAGGAGATCCGCGGCCTCACCGGCGGCTACGGCGCCGACGTCTACATCGAGTGCACCGGCCACCCCAGTGCTGTGCCGCAGGGCCTGAACCTGCTGCGCAAGCTCGGCCGCTTCGTGGAGTACTCCGTGTTCAAGGAGAACGTCTCCGTGGACTGGTCGATCATCTCCGACGACAAGGAGCTCGACGTGCGCGGGGCACACCTCGGCCCGCACACCTGGCCCGCCGCCATCAAGATCATCGAGAAGGGCGACCTGCCGCTCGACGAGATCTGCACCCACCAGTTCGGCCTCGCCGACTTCCAGAAGGCCCTCGACTCGGTCGCCGACTCCGCCGGCGCCTCCGTCAAGGTCTCCATCCTCCCCGGCCGCTGAGCGCGGCCCCGCTGATCCCGGATCAGCCCTGGCGGGGCGGCCGACGCCTCGATGATGCCGTCGGCCGCCCCGAGCCTCTCCCCCTCGCACACAGGAGTGCCCTTATGAGCGCCGTACCCTCGACCACCCAGCCCGGACCCGCCGTCCCGGCCGCCGGGTCCTCCCAGGAGACCTTCCTGGACCGACTCGGCATCCCCCATCCGCTGCGGTGGGGCTTCCTCGGCGTGCTCGTCTTCATGACGGGCAACGGCGTGGAGACCAACTTCGTCTCCCCGCACATGGCGAACGTCTTCGGCGGCGGCGACGACATGATCAACGTCGCCGCCACCATCATCACCTTCTACTCCCTCGCCTCGCTGGTCGGCTCGTACCTCGCCGGCGCCCTCTCGGATCTGTGGGGCCCGCGCAGGGTGATGCTGCTCGGCCTCGTCGTCTGGCTGGTGTTCCAGGCCGCGTTCCTGGGCGCGCTGTCCACCGAGTCGATCCCACTGGTGGCCGCGACCTACTTCTTCCGCGGCTTCGGCTTCCCCCTGTTCGCCTTCTCCTTCCTGGTGTGGGTCAACGCCGTGGTCCCCAAGGAGCGCAACGGTGCGGCGGTCGGATGGTTCTACGTCATGTTCACCGGCGGCATGCCCACCATCGGCTCGCTCGTCGCGATCGGTCTGATCCCCGCCTTCGGCGGCGGCTTCTTCGGTGAGCGCTGGGCCATGGCCGTCTCCTCGGTGATCGTGATCGCCGGCTTCCTGATCGCCTGGCTCGGGGTGCGCGAGAAGCACGGCTCCCTCCGCCTGGCCCCGGAGGGCGAGACCTCCCGCCAGGTGATCTTCTCGGGCGTGCACCTCGCGTTCACGAACAAGCGCGTGATGATGGGCTTCCTGACCCGCCTGATCAACACCGCCCCGCAGTTCGGCATGTTCATCATCCTGCCCACCGTCATCGCCGAGACCCTCGGTTGGGGGCAGAGCCGCTGGCTGCTGATGACCTCGATCGTCTTCGCCGGCAACATCCTGTTCAACGCCGCCTTCGGCGCCCTCGGCGATCGCATCGGCTGGACCACCACGGTGCGCTGGTTCGGCATCGTCGGCTCCGCGATCGGCCTGCTGCTGTGGTGGTACGTGCCGCACTGGGTGCCGGCCGGCTCCGACTGGGGCTTCGTCGTCGCCGTCATCGCGGGCACCGTCTTCGGCATCCTGCTGGCCGGCTTCGTGCCGCTGGGCGCGATCATGCCGGCGCTCGCCCCGGACCACAAGGGCGCCGCGATGGCGATGTACACGACCGCCGCGGGCGGTGCGACCTTCCTCGGCTCGGCCGTGGTCGCCGTCGTCCGCCCCTGGGGAGGGGACGTCGGCGTGGTCTGGGCGTTCGTGGTCCTGTATGTCCTCGCCTTCCTGATGACCTTCGCGCTGAAGGTCGACCAGCCCCGCGTCGGCAAGAAGCACATCGCCGCCGCCGAGGCATGATCCGCGCCCCGGGGGCCGACGGGATGACCGTCGGCCCCCGGGCCCCGGCCGATCCGCCCGCTCGTCCGTCGCGCCCCGCCCCGCGCGCAGCGCCCGTCGGCCCCGACGGCCCCCGTCCGCCCACTGCTTCGAAGGAGTCCTCCATGACCTCCGCCATCAGCCCCATGTTCGACCTCACCGGCCGCACCGCCCTCGTCACCGGCGGCGCGAAGGGCCTCGGCCTCGCGATGGCCCGCGGCCTCGCTCAGCACGGCGCCCCGATCGTGCTCGCCGACATCGACGACGCGACCGGCGAGCAGGCCGCGAAGGACCTCGCCGCGGAGACCGGGGTGGAGGTCTCCTACCGCCACCTCGACGTCACCGACCAGGCGATGGTCGAGAAGGTCGTCGCCGAGATCGACCAGGAGGTCGGCGGGATCGAGATCCTGCTGAACAACGCCGGGCGCACCATCCACCACCCGGTCGAGGACGGCGACGGCGAGAAGTGGCGGGCCGTGATGAGCCTGAACCTCGACGGCGTCTACCACGTGCTCTCGGCCGTGGGCAGGCGCATGCTCGAGCGGGGCCGCGGCAGCATCATCAACACCGGCTCCATGAGCGGCATCATCGCCAACGTGCCCCAGACCCAGGCCTCCTACAACGCCTCCAAGGCCGCGGTCCACAACCTCACCCGCTCCGCCGCGCTCGAGTGGGCCTCCCGCGGCGTGCGCGTGAACGCGATCGCGCCCGGGTACATGCGCACCGAGCTGACCCGCGGCTTCTATGAGGAGGGCGGCGAGCAGATCGACATCTGGAACGCGATGACCCCGATGTCCCGCCCGGGCGAGCCGGAGGAGCTCGCCGGCGCCGCCGTGTACCTCGCTTCCGACGCCGCGAGCTTCGTGACAGGCTCGATCCTGTCGATCGACGGCGGCTACACCGCCGCCTGAGCCCCGGCGGCCGACGGGCCA
>NZ_JAKJJW010000032.1:0-42366 GCF_025669985.1 Brachybacterium atlanticum
TCCGATCCGCCCGTCCGCGTCCCGCCCGCTGGCCCTGCGCCCGCCGGCGCCTCGCCCGTCGGCGCCGCGCCCGATGGGTCCTCCTTCGGCGGGCCGGCCGCCGACCGCCCGGTCGACGAAGGGCCCTGCGGCGTCACAGCCCCCACACGGCGAAGGTCAGCACGTTGTGCCCGATGTAGAACGCCAGCAGCGCGAACAGCAGCAGCGTGGGGTGGCGGTCCACGAAGGTCAGAGCCTGCGGGGCCTCGCGTCGCAGCTCGGCGGGGGTGATCGCATCGATGTGCTCGATGCGGATCCCCGCCTCGCGGGCCCGCTGCAGCGCCATCCGCTGTGCCCTCTCGCCGAAGAAGCGGCTCGAGACGGCGAGAAGCCGTCGGCCCTGGTGGTCCAGCACGTAGACGCCGTCGTAGGCGGTCTCCGGCGGGTCGAGCGCCTCCGCGGAACCGGAGTCGCGGGCGATGTCCCGCACCGCGATCACGGAGCCGACCTCGGTCCAGCGGGCCCTGCGCGTGGGCCGGAAGAGGCTGCGCAGCTCGAAGCCGTCCTCGTCCAGCTGCAGCCACAGGGTCAC
Organism: Brachybacterium atlanticum; assembly: GCF_025669985.1. NCBI lineage: Bacteria > Bacillati > Actinomycetota > Actinomycetes > Micrococcales > Dermabacteraceae > Brachybacterium > Brachybacterium atlanticum. Next base: position 572 of record NZ_JAKJJW010000032.1, read on the forward strand.
CACCCGCAGGGTCATCACGCCAGAGACGACCGCGACCAGCACCCACAGCACCAGCGGGAGGGTGAACAGGGGATCGTGCATGAGCTCCGGATGCCGCCAGAGCCGCTGCCCGACGAAGCTGATGATCACGAGGAACTCGAGCACGACCGCGAACACTAGGCCGATGATCAGCGCCCCGATCACCACGGCGGCGGGCGGCCCGTAGGTCCGCGTGGGGAGGTCCCCTCCGGCGGCCGCGGGCAGCGTGTCCGGCGTGCTCGTCACCACTGCTCCTCCGACTCTCGTTCCCAGGACGGTCCCGGCGCATCCCGGGCGGGTCCGCTCATCTTAGGACTCGCACAGGACCGGCGAGCGCATCGACCCGAGGAACGGACGTGCCCGCCGACCCTGGTGGGACCAGGGTCGACGGGCACGTCATGAGGAGGCCGTGCGGCCGGGTCCTCCTCGCGCTCCTCCCGCCGGTCACGGGCAGGTCGGTCTCCGGGGGCGCGGGCCGGTCGAAGGTCGCGGCCCGGCGCGCAAGACGACGGGGCGGGCGGCGCGGGTCTCGCCGCACCGCCCGCCCCGTCGGGTCGGACGCGATCGACGGACGCCGATCGTCGACTCGGAGGATCAGTCCTCCTCGTCCTCGTCCTTCTTCTCGATGACCAGGGTCTCGGTGGTCAGCACCAGGCCTGCGATCGAGGCCGCGTTCCGCAGGGCGGAGCGGGTGACCTTGACCGGGTCGATGATGCCGGCGGAGACCAGGTCGACGTACTCGCCGGTCGCGGCGTTCAGGCCGGTGCCGACCTGAGCCTCCTTGACCTTCTCCACGACGACGTAGCCCTCGAGGCCCGCGTTCTCGGAGATCCAGCGCAGCGGCTCGACGACCGCACGGGCCACGGCGCGCACGCCCACGGCCTCGTCACCGGTCAGGCCGAGGTCGTCGACCAGCACGGAGGACGCCTGCACGATGGCGGAGCCACCGCCGGCGACGATCCCCTCCTCGATGGCGGCGCGGGTCGCGGAGACCGCGTCCTCGATGCGCATCTTCTTCTCCTTGAGCTCCACCTCGGTGTGAGCCCCGACCTTGATCACGGACACGCCGCCGGCCAGCTTCGCGAGGCGCTCCTGGAGCTTCTCGCGATCCCAGTCGGAGTCGGTGTTCTCGATCTCGGCACGGATCTGCGCGACGCGATCGGCCACGGCCTGATCGTCGCCGGCCCCGCCCACGATGGTGGTGGAGTCCTTGGTGACGACGACGCGGCCGGCGTGGCCGAGCACGTCGGTGTCGACGGTCTTGAGGTCCAGGCCGAGGTCGGACGTGACGACCTGGGCGCCGGTGAGCACGGCGATGTCCTGGAGCATGGCCTTGCGGCGGTCGCCGAAGGCGGGAGCCTTGACGGCCGCGCCCTTGAAGGCGCCGCGGATCTTGTTGACGACCAGCGTGGACAGGGCCTCGCCGTCGACGTCCTCGGCGATGATGAACAGCGGCTTGCCGCTCTCCACCACCTTCTCGAGCAGCGGGAGGATGTCGGCCACGGCCGAGATCTTGCCCTGGTGCAGCAGCACCTGCGCGTCCTCGAGGACGACCTCCTGGCGGTCCGCATCGGTGACGAAGTGCGGGGAGATGAAGCCCTTGTCGAACTGCATTCCCTCGGTGAAGTCGAGCTCCATCGCGGTGGTGGAGGACTCCTCCACCGTGATGACGCCGTCCTTGCCGACCTTGTCGAAGGCCTCGGCGAGCAGGTCGCCGATCTCGCGGTCCTGGCTGGAGACCGAGGCGACCGACGCGATCTGGGCCTTGCCGTCGACCGGGGTCGAGATCTCCCCGAGCTTCTCGGAGAGGGCCTCGACGGCCTTCTCGATGCCGCGCTTGAGGGCGGCGGGCGCCGCGCCGGAGGCGACGTTGCGCAGACCCTCGTGCACGATGGCCTGGGCGAGGACGGTGGCGGTGGTGGTGCCATCGCCGGCCACGTCGTTGGTCTTGGTCGCGACCTCCTTGGTGAGCTGAGCGCCGAGGTTCTCGTAGGGATCCTCGAGCTCGATCTCACGGGCGATGGTCACGCCGTCGTTCGTGATGGTGGGGGCGCCCCACTTCTTGTCGAGGACGACGTTGCGGCCCTTGGGCCCGAGCGTCACCTTGACGGTGTTGGCGAGCTTGTCCACGCCCCGCTCGAGCGCGCGGCGCGCGTCCTCGTTGTACAGGATCTCCTTGGCCATGGCTCAGGCCTCGATGATCGCGAGGATGTCGCGCGCGCCGAGGACCAGGAACTCCTCGTTGCCGTACTTGAGCTCGGTGCCGCCGTACTTGGAGAAGACGACCTTGTCGCCGACCTTGACGTCCATGGGGACGCGCTCGCCCTTGTCGTCGAAGCGACCGGCGCCGACGGCGACGACCTCGCCCTCCTGGGGCTTCTCCTTCGCGGTGTCCGGGATGACCAGGCCGGAGGCGGTGGTCTGCTCCGCCTCGAGCGGCTTGACGACGACGCGGTCCTCGAGGGGCTTGATGGAGACCGACATGCGGCTCACTCCTTCATGAAGAGATGGACTCTGTGTGAGTTCGGGGTCGGGGCCCGGGTCCGATCGTCGTCGCGGTGCCGACCGGGACGGGTCCCTCGTCGCAGCTTCTGGCACTCTCGGCCATCGACTGCCAACGGCGCTCACTCTAGGACGACGGCTGGCACTCACGCAAGGCGAGTGCTAGATCTGGGCTGGATGTGGTCAATGCGTCGCGCTGCACGCGTCGCCGCAGGCAACGAACCCGGAGAAAGCCACGCGCGTGCACGCCGTACACCCGACTCCGCCCGCTCCGCGACTCCGGAGAGCGCGGCGATCGAGTTCGCGACGACCCGATTGCCGCCCCTCCCGTTCCGCCCCTTCTCCCTTGGGCTGCGCCGCCCCCTCGGGGTCGGCGTCGAGGCTCCGAGCCCGCAGGCCACAACCCCTGCTTCGCCCGCCCCCCGGACCCCGAAAGGCTCGTGGGATGCCCAGGTCACACCCTTCTTGTGAACCCGATAACTTGTCGTCCCCGAAGGCGTGACGCCACGCCCCGCGCGCGATAGGACTGGGGATGTCGAGACCGACGGCGCACCTGCGATCCAGGGCCCGTCCGCAACGCTCACACCCCTCCGAACCCGAGGAGATCCTCCATGGCCTTCATCCGCACCCTCCGCTCCGCCCTCCGTCGCCGCGACGACCAGCTCGCGCAGGAGATCGTCGAGACGGGCACGCACCGCGACCATCGCGACGATGCCACCGCCTCCGTCGCCCGTCACGGCTCCCAGGGCATCCGCCCCTACGGCTTCGGCTACTGATCTCCTCAGGCGCGCCCCCAGCGCCGCCGACGACGCCCCTGCAGGCAGTGCCTGCAGGGGCGTCGTGCAAGGCGCGGCCGCCAGGACGCTCCGTGTCCGGCCCCGGAGCGGCCGGGCGAGGTCCCGCCGCTCACCGCCCGGCGGCCTCGAGGATCTGAGCGACCTGCTCGGGGGTGAAGCGGTAGACCGGGCGCTCCGCATCGGCGAGGGTGTCGCCGGCGTTCGGCAACACCGAGCTGACCACGCGCGGCGCCCCCTCCCCCAGTTCCACCAGACTCACGCCCGACAGGGCGAGCGACTGCTCGTCCGCGCCCGCCCCGGCGGGGTCGACCACGTTGGTGATCCCGGGGGCGACGTGCACCGGGATCCCGGCGATCTCGCCGGTCATCTCGTGGTGGTAGTGGCCCGAGAGCACGATCCGCACGTCGGAGCCGTCGAGCACGGCGGCGAGCTCGTCGAGCCCGTCGAGGTCGAGGCCGCGCAGCAGCGGGGTCGCCGCGACGAGCGGCGGGTGGTGGATCGCGAGCACGGTCCCGCCGGGCGCGGGCTCGGCGAGGACTCCGCGCAGCCAGTCCAGCTGCTCGGGATCGAGGTGCCCGTAGCCGGCGCCGGGGACGCTCGAGTCGAGCACGACCACGCGGGCCCCTCCGGCGAGCGGCACGACCCGGTCCTGGCTCGGCGCGGTCCGCTCGCCCGGGGCGACCGCCTCGCCGTAGACGGCGGAGACGTCGTGGTTGCCCATGACGATCGCCAGCGGCGCGTCGAGAGCGGCGGCGAAGGGGTCGAGGATCTCGTGGAGCAGGCGATAGCTCTCGGCGGTGCCGTCCTCGGAGGCGTCGCCGGTGTGGACCACGGCGTCGATGCCCTTGAGGCCCTCCAGGCGGGCGAGGAGTCCGCGCAGGGCGGCGGCGGTGTCGATACGGTCGTAGTGGCGGGCGAACGGATCGCCGTAGAGATGCGTGTCGGTCAGGTGCAGGATGCGCATGCCGGGAACGGTAGCGACCGCAGGTGACGCGCAGGTGACGGAGTCGACCGGGTTCAGCCCAGCGCCCCCACCCATTCGCTCGCGCCGTCGTCGAAGACCTGGTGCTTCCAGATCGGGACGCGCTGCTTGACGGTGTCCACGAGCTCGTCGCAGGCGACGAAGGCCTGCTTGCGGTGCGGGGCCGCGATCGCGCACACGAGGGCGGAGTCCCCGATGGCGAGGGGTCCGACGCGATGGGCGACCGCGACGAGGACGTCCGGGTAGCGCTCCGCGATCTCGGCGGCGACCTCGGCGATCACGGCGGGGGCGGAGGGATGGGACGTGTACTCGAGCCGGTCCACGCCGCGCCCGCCGTCGTGGTCGCGCACCACGCCGTCGAAGGTGACCACGGCGCCGCAGCGCGGGTCAGCCACGGCCGTCGCCATGGCGGCCACGGTGAACTCCTCGGTGCCGACCGCAGCATGCCGCACCCGCTGCGGAGCCTCCCCCATCGCGGGGTCGCCCGCGATCCGCAGCCCCCGCGCCGCGGCGTCGCCGCGCTCGTCGACGCCGCCCGCGGGGAAGGTGCTCGTCCCGCGAGTCGGATCGGCCTGGTCCGACGGGGTCCCCGGGTCCGTCGCCTCCGCGATCGGGTCGGTCCCGCTCATCACCGCCGTGGTCACGGCGACGCGGGCCGAGTCGCCGGACCCATCGGCCCCCGCCCCGCCCTCCGGCCCGTGGTCCCCGCCGTCGCGCTGCTCGAGCAGGTGGTCCAGCAGCGGGTCGATCACGGCGATGCCGTCCTTCACCCCGCCTCGGGAGCCCGGCAGGTTCACCACGAAGCTCCGTCCCGCCATCCCGGCGACGCCGCGGCTGAGCAGGGCGGTGGCCTTCGCCGACTCGCCCCGGCGGCGCACGGCCTCGAGGATCCCGGGCATCTCCCGCTCGATCAGCGGCGCGGTCTGCTCGGGGGTGACGTCCGTGGGGCTGATGCCGGTGCCGCCGGAGGTGATGACCACGTCGACGCCGTCGGCGATCGCCTCGGCGAGCGCGCGGCCCACCTCGGGGCCGTCGGCCACGACCTGCTTCTCGACGGGGGCCAGGCCCCGCCCGCCCAGCCATCGCTCGAGCCGCGGGCCGGTGCGGTCCTCGTAGGTGCCGTCGGCCGCGCGCGTCGAGGCGATGATGATCCGGGCGCTGCCGTGCAGGAACGGCGGCGCCTCCGGGTCCTCGCGCACCGTGCAGTCCTCATCGGTGCGCTGGGCGGGCATCTGCCTCATCGTTCCTCCTCCTGCGTCATCGCTCGTGGCGCGCAGTCATCGCTCGTCATGCACGCCCATCGCTCGTCATGCACGCCCATCACTCGTCATACGCGGTCCTCGCCTGTCGCACGCGGTCATCGCGGTTCCTCGCGGCGCCAGTCCCCGCTCTTGCCGCCGGACTTCGCGAGCACCCGGATCTCCTCGATCACGGCGAGGTGGTCCACGGCCTTGATCATGTCGTACAGGGTCAGCGCCGCGGTGCTCGCCGCGGTCAGCGCCTCCATCTCCACACCGGTGACGCCCTTGGTGCGCACCTTCGCGGTGATCTCGACGCGGTCGCCGCGCGGGTCGAGGTCCACCTCGATGCCGGTCAGCGGCAGCGGGTGGCACAGAGGGATCAGCTCGGCGGTGCGCTTGGCGCCCATGATCCCGGCCAGGCGCGCTGTGGCGAGCGCCTCGCCCTTGGGCAGGTCGCCGCTCGCGATCCGGGCCACCACGTCCTCGCGGGTGACGAGGACGGCGCGGGCGGTCGCCTCGCGGGAGGTGACCTGCTTGGCGGTCACGTCGACCATGTGGGCGGTGCCGTCGGCCCGCACGTGCGAGAGCTCGCCCGCGTCGGTCGACCGACCGACGGGGTCGGGGGCGGTGGTCATGAGTCTCCTCCAGGGATCAGCAGGGTCTCGAGCAGGTCGCCGTCGCGCACGACGGCCGTGCCGACGGGGACGATCGCGAGCGCATCGGCCGCCGCGTAGCCGCCGATCAGGTGCGAGGACGCGCCGCCGACCAGCCTCACTGCGCCCGAGGGCAGGACCCTCGCTCGACGGTACTGCTCCAGGTGCTCGGGCGAGGACTCCTCGGCCTCGAGGCGGACGGGCAGGCGCAGCCGCCGGCGCGGCGGCGCGCCGAGGGCGGGGCGGGCGATCAGCTCGCAGCTCAGCAGCGCGGAGACGGGGTTGCCGGGGAAGGCGAGCCAGGGCACACGCCGCCCGTCCACCTCGAGGGTGCCGATGCCCTGGGGCCCTCCGGGCTGCATCGCGAGGGTCGGGAAGGCGAGGGTCGTCCCGGGCAGCTCGGCGGCGTGGCGCACCACCTCGAAGGCGCCCATGCTCACGCCGCCGCTGGTGACGATCAGGTCGGCGTCGTGCGCGAGGACCTCGTCGCGCAGTCGCTCCAGCAGCAGCGTCGCGTCGTCGGGCACGGCGCCGCGGTGGACCACCTCTGCGCCCGCCTCGGTGAGCGCTGCGGCGAGCCCGGGGCCGTTCGCGTCATGGAGGGTGCCGGGAGCGGGCTCCTCGCCCGAGGGGCCGCGCACCTCGGAACCGGTCGAGAGCACCACGACCCGCACCGGCACCCCCACCTCGACCTCGCTCAGGCCGCAGGCGGCGAGGTGCGCGATCCGCGCGGGGGTGAGCATCTGCCCCTCGCGCAGCACGGTGTCCCCGCGGTGGGTGTCGGAGCCGCGGCGGCGCACGAAGCGGCCCGGTACGGCATCGGCCGGCGTGAGCGTCACGGTCGCCGGGTCCGTGCCGTGCGCGGCGTGCGCTCCCTCGCCACCCGCGCCGCCTCGCTCGGCCCCCGCGCCGTCGGAGTCGAAGCGGCCCTGGGCGCTCTCCTCGACCGGGACCACGAGGTCCGCGCCGTCCGGGAGCGGCGCGCCGGTCATGATCGGGCGCGCCTGCCCGGGCTCGAGACGGCCCGGCGCATCGCCGGCGGCGATCGTCGGACCGAGCGGGAGCGTCACCGCGGCACCGGGGCCCGCGAGATCGGCCGACGCGACCGCGAAGCCATCCATCTGCGAGTTGTCTACCCCGGGCACGTCCACGTGCGAGCGCAGCGGCGCGACGGCGACGCGGCCGACGGCCCTGCCGTCCAGCGCGACCGGCTCTGTCGCCCGCACGGCGGCGAGCAGTGCGACGGCGTCGGCCACGTGGTCGGCAAGCGGGCTGCGCTGCGCACCGGTCATCGCTCGGGCCCCCTCTCCTGTGTCTCATCGGCCTGTCCTCGTCCCCTCCAGTATGGCGCTCGCGACCGCCGCTGATCGACGGGCGCGTGCGCGAGGAGCCCTCCCCAGCGCCCGGTCCGTGTCCAGTCGGCGCCCGGTCCGTGTCGAGACCGTGCCCGGTACCACCCCGAGGTCCCACCCCCGCCGCGCCGAGACGTCCTATCCTGGAGGGACCCCCGGAGCTGCCGGGCCGCTGAGCAGGAGGTGCGCGTATGTCGTCCCGACGGGTCTCCCTCGGCATCCCGGTGCCGCGCCGTACCGACGAGGCGGCTGGCGCGCTCCCGGACACCACCGACCGACCGGACACCCCGGCGCTCGCGGACCGCTTCGGACGCGAGGCCACGGATCTGCGTCTGTCGCTGACGGACTTCTGCAACCTGCGCTGCACCTACTGCATGCCCGAGTCGGGGATGGCGTTCCTCAAGAAGGACCAGCTGCTCTCGGTCGAGGAGATCGTGCGCCTGGTGCGCATCGGGGTGGAGCGGCTCGGCATCGAGCAGGTGCGCTTCACCGGTGGGGAGCCGCTGACCCGGCCCGATCTCGAGGAGATGATCTTGGGGGTCGCCTCCCTCGAGCGCCGCCCCGACATCTCCCTGACCACCAACGCGATCGGCCTGGACCATCGGGCGGAGCGGCTGCGGGAAGCGGGGCTCGACCGGATCAACGTCTCGCTCGACTCGGTGGTCTCGGAGACCTTCGAGCGCCTCACCCGCAGGCCCCTGCTGCACCGTGTGCTCGCCGGGATCGACGGAGCGCGCGCGGCCGGCCTGGACCCGATCAAGGTCAACGCCGTGCTGATGCCCGGGATCAACGACCACGAGCTGCCCGACCTGCTGGACTGGTGTCTCGAGCGGGACCTGCAGCTGCGGGTGATCGAGCAGATGCCGCTGGACGCGGACCACCGCTGGGAGCGCTCGACGATGATCACCGCCGGGGACGTGCACGAGATGCTCGCTCCCCGCTATGCGCTCGCCCCGGTCGCCGAGCCGCGCGACGGTGCGCCCGCCGAGCTGTACGAGGTCGCCGACCGCGCCACCGGCCGGCACCGGGGCCGGGTGGGGATCATCGCGTCGGTGACGCGCCCCTTCTGCGCCGACTGCCGCCGCACCCGCCTGACCGCCGAGGGCCGCGTGCGCACCTGCCTGTTCTCCCGCGAGGAGACCGACCTGCGCACCGCCCTGCGCTCGGGAGCGGACGACGAGGCGATCGCCGACATCTGGCGCGCCGCCCAGTGGGGCAAGAAGGCCGGCCACGGCATGGACCGGACCGATTTCGTGCAGCCGGAGCGCCCGATGAGCGCGATCGGCGGATGAGGAGGACCCCATGACCGACACCCGCACCGCGAGCGCCCGCCCCGGCGACTCCGTCGGCCCGGGCACCGCAGCGCCCGACTCAGCCACGCCGAAGGCTGCAGGGCGCGACTCCGCCGCGCCCGGCACCACGACACCCACCGCCGCTGTGCCCGATACCGCGGCACCCGAGATTGCTGTGCGCCTGTTCGCGGGCGCCGCCGCCGAGTTCGGGGCCGATGAGGCGACTGTGCGCGCCGGCACGGTCGGCGAGCTCGTCGAAGCCCTCACCGCGGGGGCCTCCTCGGAGGCGGCCCGGGTGATCGGCCGCTCGAGTCTCCTGGTCGACGGCGTGGCCTGCACCGAGCATGGCCGCGTGCTCGCCCCCGGCTCGCGCGTGGACGTGCTGCCGCCCTTCGCCGGCGGCTGAGCCCGCACTCAGACCGACGATCGAGCCCGGGCGCTCCCCGGCAGCTGGGCCCGGGCCCTGCCCGGCGGCAGGTTCCGCGCCCCGCCGGGCCGTGTCAGAGCCGCTGGATCTCGACCCCGCTCCCCTCCAGCCCGTCGAAGCCACCCGCGAGCGAGCGCACCCGGATCCCCTGCTCGGCGAGCGCCCTCTGCGTGCTCGCCGACCGCGTTCCCGCCGCGCAGTACAGCACCGCGCCCGCGACCTCGTGACCGGCACCGTGCAGCAGCTCGCCCATCGGGAGGTGCTCGGCGCCGGCGATCATGCCGCCCTCGGCCAGCTCCCGCTCCTCGCGGATGTCGATCACCCGCGCCCCGGCCGCGAGCAGGGCCGGCAGCTCCTCCGCGGTGACCTCGTCGCGAGCTGGGCCCGTCGGCCCCGGCAGCCCGCAGGTGAGCATCACGTCCTCGATCTCCGTGACCGGCAGGCGCTTCGGGTCCCGGGCCAGCGGCAGCTCGTCCCACCGGGCGCGCAGCGCGTCGTACAGGGCGAGGCGCCCGAAGAGCACGTCGCCCATCCCGGCGAGCACCTTCACGGCCTCCATCGCCATGGTCGAGCCGATCACGCCGCAGAGCATCCCCAGCACCCCGGCCTCCGCGCAGCTGGGCACCTCGCCGGGCCGCGGCGGGACGGGGTGGACGTCGCGATAGGTGACGCCCCGCCCGCCCGCGCCCCAGAACACGCTGACCTGTCCGGAGAAGGCGAGGATCGATCCCCACACCAGCGGCAGGTCGAGGATCTCGCAGGCGTCGGAGGTGAGATAGCGGGTGGGGAAGTTGTCGGTCCCGTCCAGGACGAGGTCGTGGCCCGAGATCAGCTCGAGGGCGTTCGCGGGGGTGAGGGTCTCGACCACGGCTCGCACCGAGACCTGCGGCGACTGCGCGTGCAGGCGCTCGGCGGCGACGACGGCCTTCGACCGGCCGAGATCCGCCTCGGTGAACAGCACCTGCCGGTGCAGGTTCGACGCGTCGACGGTGTCGGGGTCGAACAGGGTGATCTCGCCGACCCCCGCGGCCGCGAGATAGGTCAGTGCCGGGGCGCCGAGCCCGCCCGCCCCGATCACCGCGACTCGGGCCCCGGCGAGGCGACGCTGACCGGTCTCGCCCAGCTGCAGCAGCCGCATCTGGCGCAGGTACCGGCTGAGATCGTGCCGCTGCGCCGCGGGCCGGTCCGTCGGCACGGCACGGTCGCGGATCCGGGGCGGGACGAGGACGGGCGGGTCGACGGGGCTCATGCGTCCAGTCTCCCCCACCTCCCGCGGCGAGGGGCGACCTCGGTCCCGCGGACGCCGGGCGCGCCGCCGCGGGACCGCGCGCCCGCGCTCCAGGCTCGGCCCGCGAGGCCCGGCCCGCGCCGGTCAGGCCCGGCCCGCGAACGGTGACGGGGCCCCGGGGCGTCTCCGCCCGGGGCCCCGTCCTCAGGGTGCCTCCGCTCAGCCCTCGAGCTTGGCGGAGCCCGTCACGTAGCCGATCTTGGTCCAGTCCTTGCTCTGGAAGCCCCACGCGCCGTAGTTCGCGAGGTCCTCGTTCTGGACGAAGAAGTCGTAGGACTGCCACAGCGGGATCGTCCCGGCGAGCTCCCACAGGTTTGCGTCGATCTGGTTGATCAGCTCGAGGCGCGCGGCATGATCGGTCTCGACGGCGGCCTGGTCGATCAGCTCGTCCGTGTCCGGATCGCCGATCTTGCCGAAGTTCTGCTCGCCCTCGGACTTCCAGATGGAGTCGCCGGAGGAGAGGAAGGGGTTGCCGACCCAGCCGAAGAGGGCGAGGTCGAACTCGCCGGGGATGACGTACTTCGAGAAGAGGTCCGTCGGCGGCACCTTCTGCACCTTCATGGTGATGCCCACGGCCTTGAGCTGCTCCTGGACCACCGGGACGACGGCCTCGTTGGTCTTGGAGCCGTCGTTGTAGACGTAGGTGATCTCGATCGGCGTGCCGTCCTTGGAGGCGACGAGGCTCTCGCCCTCGCCCTCCAGGGTGTAGCCCGCGTCCTCGAGCAGCTTCTTCGCGGCCTCGGGATCGTAGCTGCCGAGATCGCCGGAGTTCTCCTGGTACCCCTCCTGGTTGGTCATCAGGAGGTGGTTGTTCAGCGGCTCGGTGTTCTCCGGGTAGGGCATGGTCGAATTGACCGAGAGGAAGACGTCCTCGCGGTTGATCGCACGGAACATCGCCTGCCGCACGGCCTGGTCGGCCAGCGGCCGGCCCTCGGCGCCGTTGAGGGTGATGTGGGTCCAGTTCGGGCCCGCGGCCTGGCGCAGCACCGCACCGTTGCCGATCAGAGGCTCGACCACCGAGTACGTCGCCGGGACGGTGGTCTCGATGACGTCAAGCTGCCCGTTCTGGAAGCTGGTCGCGGTCGCGGCCGGGTCCTCGATGGTGGTGAAGAGGACCTGCTCGAGGAACGGTTTGTCACCCCACCAGTTCTCGTCGGGCTCGACGAGGACGGTCTTGTTGGCCGCGTCGATCTTGCCGACCTTGAACGGCCCGGCGGTCACGAGGGGCTCGGCCTGCCAGCCGGTGTTGAACGCCTCGGCGGACTCGGCGAGCGAGTCCGGCATGACGGCGGCGAGGCCGATCCAGTCGGCGTACTTCTCCTTGAAGGTGACGACCGCGATCAGATCGCTGTCACCCTGCTCGATCTTCTCGACCTTGTTGTAGCCCTCGGAGGACGCGATCGCGTACTCCTCCTGGGAGCCGTCCCTGACCTTGAAGACGTTCTCGATCGACTTGAAGTCGATCGGGGTGCCGTCGGACCAGGTCATGCCCTCGTTGAGCTCGATCTCCATGACCTGAGGGTCCTCGGAGGCGAGCTCGATGCGCTTGGCGTAGTGCGGATTGGGCGTCACCTCGCCCGCGGCGCTGTACTGGTACAGGACCGGGTACATCGTGTCCATCATGTCGATGGTGTTGCGCTCGTTGCCATCGGAGTGGAACGTGTTCCAGTTCGCCGGGAAGGCGTTGTTGGCCAGGCGGAGCACGCCGCCCTCGCCGATCTCCTCGCGCTCCTTGGGGTTGATGTCGTTCTGGTCGGAGGCGATCTGCTCGCCCTCGCCGCCGCCGTCGGAGGCGCCGCCGCTGCCGCCGGTCCCCGGGTCCTGGCTGCACGCCGCCAGCGCGGTCATCGAGACGGTCAGAGCCGTCGCCCCCAGGATGGAACGCCGCGTCACACGCATATGAATCTCCTTCACTCACGGTCCCCGAGATCATCGAGTCCGCTGGATGCACTGTCCCGGCAGGTGCGGTCGGCGTTGACCACCGTGGTCGCGCCCTCGCCGCCGGTGTGAGCAGTCTGTCACCGGCGAGTTCCCGTCGCGGACCGGGAACCCCCTTGTTACCCGTTCGCAACATGCCGATCATCTGTCCGCGGCCTCCTGGGAAGAGCCCCCTCCCAGGCACACCGACGACGGGCGGCGCTCCTCTCGCACCGCCCGTCGCTTCGGGCGTCCGCTCCTCTCGCACCGCCCGTCGCTTCGGGCGTCCGCTCCTCTCGCACCGCCCGTCGCTTCGGGCGTCCTCCCCGGTCAGCGGAGGGTCACTGGGAATCCTTCGAGCCCGGCAGGACACCGCCGAGGGTGCCCTCGAACGCTGCGCGGTCGATGGCCTCGCGCCGACGCGAGCGAGCCACCTCGGGGTCCGGGATCGGCACCGCGGAGAGCAGCTCCCGGCTGTAGGGGTGCTGGGGCTTCGTGAAGACCTCCTCGGTGTCGCCGAGCTCGACGATCCTCCCCTTCTGCATCACGGCGATGCGGTCGGAGATGTGGCGGACCACGGAGAGGTCGTGGGAGACGAACAGGAAGCTCACCCCGAGCCGTGCCCGGAGGTCGGCCAGCATCGCGAGCACGCCGGCCTGGACGGTCACGTCCAGTGCCGAGGTGGGCTCATCGAGGATGATCAGCTTCGGATCGCAGGCCAGCGCGCGGGCCACGCCGACGCGCTGGCGCTGGCCGCCGGAGAACTCGGTGGGGAAGCGCGCAGCATGCTCGGGCAGCAGGCCCACCATCTTCAGCAGCCAGTCCACCCGCTCGTCCATGCGCTCCTTGCTGTACCCCTGGACGCGCATCGGCTCCTTGATGATGTCCGCGATCGGCATCCTGGGGTCGAGGGAGGCCATCGGGTCCTGGAAGACCACCGTGATGTCGGAGCGCAGCGTCGCCCGCTCCTTGCGGGTCAGGGAACCGGTCTCCTTCCCGCCGATGCGGATCACCCCCTCCTGCGGGGTGCGCAGCTGCATGATCTCCATCAGCGTGGTGGTCTTCCCGCTGCCGGACTCGCCGACCAGCGCCAGGCACTCCCCCTCGCGGATGTCGAAGGAGATGCCGTCCACGGCGCGCTGCTCGCCGATCTTCCGCCGCACGATCGCGCCCTTGGTGATCGGGAAGACCTTCGCCAGGTCCTCGACCTCGAGCACCGTCGGCAGCTCCTCGCGCGGCGGCCGGTCCTCGCCGAGGTCGGCGATCCTCTCCATCGCGGAGCCGGCGACGCTTCGGGAGGCGCCCGCCTCGCCGGCGTCGACCCGCGGGACGGCGGCCAGCAGGTCCTGCGTGTACTTCTCGCGGGGGCTGTAGAAGATCTCGTCGACGGTGCCGAGCTCGACCATCCGTGACTCCTTCATGACCAGCACCCGGTCGGCGAAGCCCGCGACCACGCCCATGTCATGGGTGATCAGCACCGTCGCGGCACCGATGAGCTCCTGCGCGGACTTCAGCAGGTCCATCACCTGCGCCTGGATCGTCACGTCCAGGGCGGTGGTGGGCTCGTCGGCGATGATCAGCTCGGGCTCGTTCGCGATCGCCATCGCGATCATCGCGCGCTGGCGCATGCCGCCGGAGAACTCGTGGGGATACTGGCTCGCACGACGGCCGGGCTCGGGGATGCCCACCGCGTCCAGCAGCTCCTCGGCCCGCTGACGGGCCCGGGTCTTGGAGATCTCGGGATGATGGATCCGCACCACCTCGGAGATCTGGTCCCCCACCCGGTACACCGGGGTGAGCGCGGAGAGCGGGTCCTGGAAGACCATCGAGATCGTGTCGCCGCGCAGGCGCGAGAGCTGCTTGTCGTTCAGCTCGAACATCCTGTGGCCGAGCATCTCGACCTCGCCGCTGATGGTGGCCGTGCGCGGCAGCAGGCCCATCACGGCCAGGGAGCTGACGGACTTGCCGGAGCCGGACTCGCCGACGATGGCGAGGGCCTCGCCCTTGTGCACCTCGTAGCTGAGGTCCTGGACGGCGTGGACGGTCCCGTACTCGGAGGGGAAGGAGACGCTCAGGTCCCGCACGGAAAGGATCGGTTCGGACATTCTTTCTTCCTCAGATCCGGCTGGAGCCGCTGGTCGGGTCGAGGGCGTCGCGCAGCGCTTCGCCCATCAGGTTGACGGAGATGACCAGGGCGGCCAGCACCACCGCGGGCGGGATCCAGGTGTAGGGCGCGGAGATGTTGTAGTCCTGGAGGACGGTGCCGAGGGACACCTGCGGGTACTGGATGCCGAATCCGATGAACGACAGACCGGTCTCGCCGAGGATCGCGGCGCTCACACCCAGCGTGGTGTCGATGATGATCCAGCTGGCAATGTTCGGGATGATGTGCCGCGTCATGGTGACGATCGGGTTCACGCCCATGAACCGGGCCGCCTCGACGTACTCGGTGCGCACCAGCTGCTGGGTCATCGCGCGCAGCACACGGGAGGTGAGCATCCAGGCGAAGCCCGCCAGCAGCGGGATCATCCACAGCCAGCTCGCCTGCTGCAGCGCAGGGCTGAACAGCATCAGCAGCAGGATCGAGGGGATCACCAGGAACAGGTTGATGAGGTTCACCAGAGCGCCGTCGACGAACGCGCCCCACCTCCCCTTGTGGCTCACATACCCGGCGACGATGCCGACGAGGAGTGCGAGGGAGGTCGTCAGGACCGCCGTGCCGATGCCGATCACGAGGGAGATGCGCAGGCCCTGCATGGTCCGGGCGAAGATGTCCAGCCCGTTCTCGTTCACGCCGAACCAGTGGTAGGGGCTCGGGCCGCTCAGGGCGTTGCGCAGGTCCCGCTCGAAGGGCCCGTACTGGTAGACCATCGGGCCGATGACCGCCATCAGCACGAGCACGGCGAAGATGATCATGCCGATCCACGCGCTCGGGTTCCGCAGGAACCGTCGCCGCAGCAGCTCGCCGCGGCTGAGCGACTCGATCGCCGGTCCGGCCTTCTCGTCGACCTCGGCGTCGCGCAGGTCGGGGTCGTCGACCGCCGAGCCGATGACCGGGTTCGCCTCGGGGTCGGTGGTCCGGCGCAGCGCGGACGCGTCGTCGATGCCGCGGATGTCGTTGGGGTTCGTCATCGTGTCACCGGATCCTCGGATCGAGCGCACCCTGCAGGATGTCTGCGAAGGTGGCGGAGAGCAGGGTCAGGATCGCCGTGTACAGGACCACGCCGGCGGTGCCGTTGACGTCGGCCATCTGGATCGCGGAGATCGCGAAGCGGCCGATGCCCTGCCAGTTGAACATCAGCTCGACGAACAGCGAGCCGGAGAACGCGCCGCCGACGGCGAAGGCGAAGTACTGGCCCATGGGGATCAGCGCCATCCGCAGGCCGTGTCGGTTCATCGCCCGTCCGCGGGTGAGGCCCTTGGCCCGAGCGGTGCGGAGGTAGTCGCTGCCCAGCACGTCCAGGGTCGTCACCTTCATGTACCGCGAGTAGGAGGCGGCGGCGGTGACGGCCAGCACGATCGTGGGCATGACCAGAGCCTTGGCCTGGTACTTGATGGACTCCCAGGAGCCCGGCTCGAGCAGCGGGTTGATCGGGTTGATGGCCGGGAGCCCCCAGCCGGAGAGGTCCATGATCCCCTGGTTGACCTGCTGGACGATCAGGATGATCACCGGCGTGGGCAGGGAGAGGATGAAGAAGGCGAGCAGCGTCGAGAGGCGGTCGCCGATCGAGCCGCGGCGCACCGCGGCGAGCATGCCCAGCACGATGCCGAGCACGGTGCCGATCGCGGTGCCGATGACGACCAGGCGCAGGCTGATCGGGATCCGGGTGGCCAGCTCGTCGATCACCGGCACCATCGACTTGTTCGTGCCGGTGGTCACGCCGAGGTCGCCGCGCACCAGGCCGCCGAGCCAGTTGGCGTACCGCTCGAACAGCGGGGTGTCGGGATCGACGTTGCGCACGTCGAGGTAGTGCTGGGCGGTCGCCGCCGGAACCGGCTCCGTCGCGATCGGCGGGTACAGCACCTCTTCGGGATGCATGAGCGAGGCGGACAGGAGATAGGCGAAGCTCGTGGCGACGAACGCCAGGATCACGTAGGTCAGCACCCTGAGGGAGACGAATCTAATCACGCTTCCCCCTCGACACGCTGTTGCTCATCCGTCGGGTCCCTTCCCTGCGTCATCCGTCTCGTCGTCGGCTCGCCGTGGGCGCGCCCCGTCCCACCGAGGCGGCGCTGCGCTCGGTCACGTCGAGGCGACCCGGCGGCCATGCACGACCGGGACCCGGCTGTGGCCCAGGTCTCTCGGCGGGCACGGCACACCATAACGCCTGCGATGGACGCGGCTTGACGAAACTGACCCACGGGTACGGGGGTGCGGCGAAGCTATGCTCGAATCGTGACCTTTCTGCACCTGCTCGTGCTCGCGCTCGGCATCGTCGCCGCGATCGCGCTGAGCGATCTTATCGGACATCGGGGAGTCGGCGCGTGGCCCATCGGGCTCGGCGCCCTCGCCCTGGCCCTCGGCGCCGGGCTCCTCTACAGCCCCTGGCTCGCCGCCCTGTCCCTCGGTCTCGCCCTCGGGGCGGCGATCTCGATGACGGCCTCCTGGACCCGCGACATCGTCCGACGCCGGCATGCCCGGCGCGAGCAGGCGCGGCGGTCCCAGGACGCTCGACGCAGCCAGCTGGAGGAGTCCGGCACCTCGCGTCGCTGAGGGACGCAGGAGCGTCACAGCGGCAGGACGAGCACGCTCCGCTCCGGCGCGCCGGCGGACTCGCCGCTCCTCGGCGCCGCGCCGCCGTCGGGCCCCGCCCCGCCGTCGTCCGCCCCGCCGGCGGGCCCCTCTGACTCCAGGAGCACCATCGCGTCCGCCCGCCCGTAGGGGGCGAGCCGCCGACCCGGCACGAGGCGCACGACCTCACGGCCGTCGGCCGCGATCTCCCGCCGTCCGGGCAGGGCGTGCACGGTGCCGGCGGGACCGCGCCGGGGCCCGTCCCCCTCCCCGCACAGGAGCATCCGTCGGGGCGCGGCGCCGTCACGGTCCAGCAGCGGGCGCACGAACAGGTGGTAGCCCACCAGCGCGCCGACGGGCGTGCCCGGCAGGTGCACGACGGGGACGCCGCCGGGCAGCGTGCCGTGGCCCTGGGGACCACCGGGGCGCAGGGCGAGGTGCGCGAAGCGGGAGGTCCCCGCTCCTCGCTCGCCGAGCAGCAGCTTCACCACGTCGTAGGCGCCGTGGCCGATCCCGCCGGTGGTGAGCACGAGGTCGGCCTCCCGGGCCGCGACGTCGAGCGTCTCCCGCAGGTCAGCCGGGTCGTCGCCGCTGTGCCGGGGCGGGAGCGCGTGCGCGCCGGCGGCGGCGAGGGCGGCGGCGAGCATCGTCCCGTTGGACTCGCGCACCGCACCCGGCAGGGGGTCCGCGCCGAGTCGGTCGGAGGAGCTGTCCGCGGTGAGCTCGTCGCCCGTGACCACCACGGCGACGCGCAGCGGGCGGAGCACCTCAAGGGCGTCGATCCCGAGCGTCCGGGCGAGTCCGACGAGCCCCGCGCCGACGCGGTCCCCGGCCTGGGCCAGCGGCGCGTCCAGCGGGATCTCCTCCCCCGCCCCGCGCACGTGCCGGCCGGGGACAGGAAGGCTCTCGAGGTCGAGGGCGACGACGGCAGGAGCGGGACCGAAGGGGTCGGAGTCGGTCGCCTCCACCTCGACGACGGCGTCGGCGCCGCGGGGCACGGGGGCGCCGGTCATGATCCGGGCGGCGCTGCCCGAGGGCAGGTCGGGGACCTCGCCGGGGCGAGCCGGAAGCTCGGCCGCGACCGGGAGCACGGTGGTGCCGGGCGCGGTGAGATCCGCCCTCCGTACGGCGAAGCCGTCCATCGCCGCGATCGGCAGCGCCGGGACCTGCGCCGGGCTGCGCACCGCGGCGGCGAGCACCCGGTCGAAGGCCTGCTCGAGCGGGACGGTGTCGACGGAGCGCGGCGGCGTGACCGCGGTGAGGATCTCCTCGCGCCACTGCCAGGGCGAGAGTCTCTCGACGCTCATGGTCCTCCTTCAGCGGCGGGTCGAGGCGCAGGTCGCGGCGGGCCGATGTCGCCGCGGGCGAGGCTCCATGATCCCCCATGCCCGGCCGCGGCGGACGGGACCGTCGCCGGCTCCCGGCGGGCTGATCGCGGCTGCCGGCCCGCTTCGTCGCCGACCCCGTCCAAAGCCATGGCCACGAGCGGCGCGGCAGGTGCATCATGGTGGGCATGCGCGAGATCCGATTCGACAGCTTCGGGGGCCCCGAGGTCCTGACCCTCCACCACGACGCCCCGGTGCCCGAGCCGGGACCCGAGGAGGTCCTCGTCCAGGTCGGCTTCGTGGGGCTGAACCCGCTGGACTACAAGATCCGCGACGGCTCCTCGGGCCGGGCGAAGGACCTCACGCTGCCCGCGGGGACCGGCCGTGAGATGGCCGGCACCGTGATCGGCGCGGGCTCGGGCCTGGACGAGGCGGAGCTCGGCTCGCGCGGCCTCACCGTCGGCACACGCGTGTTCGGCATGCGCGGCCCGAGCGACTCCCGCGGCGTCGCCGCCGAGGTCATCGCGATCTCGGCCGACGACCTCGCCCCGATCCCCGGCGAGACCGCCGAGGAGGACCTGCCCCGCTGGGCCGGGCTCGCGCTCGTCGGCCTCACCGCGATCGCCGTCGTGCAGGACACCGCCCGGATCGCCGAGCACGAGACGGTGCTGATCCACGGCGGCACCGGCGGCGTGGGCCAGCTGCTGATCCCGATGGCGCTCGAGGCCGGGGCCTCCCAGGTGCTCGCCACCGGCCGCGCCGCGAACGCCGAGCGGATCCGGGAGCTGGGCGCGACCCCGATCCCCTACGACACGAGCGACTGGGGCGAGGAGGTCCAGCGCCTCACCGACGGGCGCGGCGTCGACGTCGTGCTGGACACCCACTACCACTCGACCTTCCTGCCGAGCCTGGACCAGCTCGCCGACGGCGGCCGCATCGTCGCCCTGCCCAGCCTCGCCGACCTCTCCCCCGCCCTCGAGCGCGGTATCGAGGCGCGGGTGCCGTCGATCGTGCCGGGACGGGACCGGCTGGATCGCCTCGCGCAGGGCATCCGCTCGGGCCGCTACCCGCTGGAGGTCTCCGAGGTGCTGCCACTGGCGCAGATCGCCGAGGCGCACCGCCGGCTCGAGGAGGGCCACACCCGCGGCAAGCTGGTCCTGGACGTGCGCGCCTGAGCGACGGCCCGTGCCGCAACGGTCGCCGCCGCGGCATGGGCGGTACGCTGGCACGATGGTCGCCCCCACCTCCGATGACGCCGCTGCCGCGATGCGCGGGATCGAGCCCGTGCTGCAGCCCTCCGGGTGGGCGCTGCTGAATGCCCTTCCGCCCTACGAGGAGAAGGAGGCGCTGCGGGTCTCGACCCGTCTGCGCGAGGCAGGCCACTCCCCCGAGCTCGTCTCCGCGGTGCTCACCCAGTCCCGTCTGCGCGCCCGCGCGACGGAGAAGTTCGGGGAGTTCGCGAGCACCATGCTGTTCACCCCGCACGGCCTCGAGCAGGCCACGCGCCTGCCGGTCGCCGCACTGCACGCCGAGCGCTTCCAGCGCGCCCGCGTCTCCTCCGTCGCAGATCTCGGCTGCGGCATCGGCGGGGACTCGATGGCGATGGCCGCGCTGGGCCTGGACGTCCAGGGGGTGGACCGCGATCCGGTCACCGTCGCCGTCGCCACCGTGAACCTGCGTTCCTTCCCGAACGCGAGCGCGCGCCTGGGCCGCGCGGAGGGCCACGACCCCCGCGACACCGAGGGGATCTGGCTGGACCCCGCCCGGCGCGCCCCCGCCCGCGGCGGCTCCCGCCGCCTCCACGACCCCGAGGAGTACGAGCCGCCGCTCTCGGCCGTGCTCGACCTCGCCCGACGCCTCGGCCGCGACGGCGCCGCCGGTCCGCTCGGCGCGAAGCTCGGCCCCGGCATCGACCGCGACGCCCTGCCGGAGGACGTCGAGGTGCAGTGGCTGTCCTTCCACGGTCAGGTGCTCGAGGCGACCGCCTGGTGCGGGCCGCTCGCCCGGGAGGGCGTCACCTCCTCCGCGGTGCTGATCGGCCGCGACGGCGCGCACCGCCTGGACCGCGGCGCGGACTCCGCCGGCGACCCCGCCGTCGGCTCGCTCGCCGACCACCTCTACGAGCCCGACGGCGCCGTGATCCGCGCCGGGCTGATCGGAGAGCTCGCCGCCCGGATCGGCGGCCGCACCCTCGATCCGACGATCGCGTACCTGACCTCCGAGCGCCGCGTCACCACCCCCTTCGCGAAGGGCTACGCGGTGCGCGACGTGATGCCCTTCGGCCTCAAGCGCCTCACCTCCTACCTGCGCGAGCACCGGCTCGGGGTGCTCGAGATCAAGAAGCGCGGCACTGCGGTCGAGCCCGACGAGCTGCGTCGCAAGCTGCGGCCCCGCCGCTTCGGCGAGGAGCGCGCCACGCTGATCCTCACCCGCATCGACGGGGAGCAGTCCGTCGTGGTCGCCTCGCCGCACGCCGCACCGCCCGGCGAGGAGCCCGATCGGCCGTGAGCACCGCCCGGGGGACGCAGCGTCGCGTCATCGCCCTGCTGCTGCTCCTCGCCGCGCTGGGAGGACTCGGCGTGGTCGCCCTCGGCGCCGGCGCCGAGCGTGCTCCGATCACGAGCTCGGGCGAATCGAGGGAGCGGGAGGAGCCGTCCCCTGCGCCGACCGCCGAGGGCTGGTCGGACCCCGGCTGGAGCACCCCGGAAGCCCCGGGCCGGCCGCCCCGGGCCGAGCTCGGCGCCGCCCCGCTGCTCGTCCTGCTCACCCTCCTCGGCCTGGCGCTCGCGGTCCTCGCGGTGTGGCTCGCGGTGCGGATGAGGGCGCTGGCCCGACCCGCCCCGGCCCCGGCGACCGCCGCCTCCGAGGACGAGCTCACCGCCGCGCAGGCCCGGACCGCGCTCGCCGAGGCCCGGGACCCGCTCGCCCGCCTGGTCGACGCGCAGGACGCGGTGATCGCGGCGTGGACGGCGCTGGAGCGCTCCCTCGCCGCGGCGGGAGTCACCCGGCACCCCTCCCGCACCACCTTCGAGTTCGTCGTGGAGGTGCTGGCCGCGCTCGACCTGGACCGCGCCGCCCTCGACGACCTCGCCGCCCTCTACCGTCGGGCGCTGTTCGATCCGGAGCCGCTCACGGAGGAGGACCGCGCCGTCGCGATGACGAGCCTGGACCGCCTCACGGCGGCGCTCGAGGCCACGGCGGCGGCGCGCATGTCCGACGCCCGCGCCTGCGACAACGGCGCCGCCGACGGTGGGCACGGCCGCGATGTCGGGCCCATGGTCGGCGCCCGTCCCCGCGACGACAGGCCCCCGACCGGCGAGCGCGCCCGCGACCTCGGGTCCGCCGGCGGTGCGCGCATTCGCGACGATGACGGGAGCGCAGGCGCATGAGCAGCCTCCTGGGCCTGATGTGGCGGACCGTCGTGGCCACGGCGGCCGCGGTCCTGCTCACCCTCGCCCTCGCGCTGATGGGCCTGGTGCTCCCGCTGCCGCTGCCGATCGCGCTGGGCCTCCTCGCAGGGGCCGCGTGGTGGTTCCTCCACGTCGGCGCCGACCGGGCCGAGCCCTCGCGTGCCCCGCGCCTCGATCTCGACGCCGACTACGCCCTCCCCCATGCCCAGGACGTGCGGGTGCGTCGACTGGAGGACCTGATCCACGGCGCGCAGCCGCACCGCCGCATGACCGGCCGCGGCCTCGCTCTGGTCCTGGCCGACATCGCCGACGAACGGGCTCGCGACCCGGACGCTCCGCCGCTCGGCCCGGAGCTCTCCGAGCTCCTCCGCGCCGCCCGCGCCGCGGAGGGCTCCCAGCAGCCCTTCCCGCCGATCGACCGCAGAGCCCTGCACCGCTATCTCGACGAGCTCGCCCCGCGCGAGGAGAGGCCACGATGACCACCACCCCCGCCCTCAGCACCACCCCGCTCAGCACCACCGCCGCGACCGACGCCGCACGGCGGGTGCTCGACACCGTCGAGACGGCCGTCGTCGGCAAGCGGCAGTCCCTCGAGCTGGTGCTCACGGGACTCCTCGCCGGCGGCCACGTCCTCCTCGAGGATCTGCCCGGGCTGGGCAAGACCCTCTCCGCCCGCTCCTTCGCCCAGGCGCTCGGCCTGCCCTTCGCCCGCGCCCAGTTCACCCCCGACCTGCTGCCCGCCGATCTCACCGGCGCCGAGGTGTTCGATCAGCGCACCGGCGAGTTCGTGTTCCGCCCCGGCCCCGTGTTCACCGGCCTTCTGCTGGCCGACGAGATCAACCGCACCCCGCCGAAGACCCAGTCGGCGCTGCTCGAGGCGATGCAGGAGCGACAGGTCTCCGTCGAGGGCACCACCCGGCCGCTGCCCGTCCCCTTCCATGTGCTCGCCACCGCCAACCCCATCGAGCACGAGGGCACCTATCCGCTGCCCGAGGCGCAGCTGGACCGCTTCCTGCTGCGGCTGTCCTTCGGCTATCCGAGCGCCGAGCAGGAATGGGAGGTGGTCTCCCGACGGATCGACCGCCGGCGCGAGGAGCAGACCGTCGCGCAGGTGCTCGACGCGGAGCAGCTGCTCGCCCTGCAGGCGGCGGTCGAGGAGGTGCACGTCGAGGACGCCGTGGGCCGCTACGCCGTGGACCTCGTCGCCGCGACCAGGCGTCACCAGAACGCCCTGGTCGGCGCCTCGCCGCGCGGGACCCTCGCCCTGATCACCTGCGCCCGCGCCCTCGCGGTGATCCGCGGCCGCGGCTACGTGGTGCCGGAGGACGTCAAGGAGCTCGCGCATCCGGCGCTGGACCATCGCGTGACCGTCCGGCCCGAGCTGTGGCTGCAGAACGCGACCGGCGCCGGCGTCGTCGACGCGGTCCTCGAGCAGGTGCCGGTGCCGGTCGCCTCCCCGCAGCCGGCCCGGTCCCCGTCATGAGACCGGCCGCGGGAGACGGCGCAGCGGAAAGGGCCTCGGGGGCACCGGGGACCGAAGGAGCGACAGGAGACTCGGGAGCACCGAGGGCCGGGACGGCGAGGACGACCTCCGGTACGGCGGATGCTCAGAGAACAGCAGGGACCACGGGGACGCCGGGTCGCACGCTGCCGCCCGTCCCCTCGCTCCGCCCCCGTCCCACCGCTGCGCTCGTCCGCGCCTCCGCGGTGGGCGTGCTCGCCCTGGCCCTGGCGCTGCTGCGCGGTGAGCCTGCGCTGGTCCTCGCCGGGCTGCCCCTGCTGGCCTGGTCTCTGCTGGCCGTCGCCCGCCGCACGGCCCGCGGCGAGGAGCGCTCCTACCCCGCCCCGTCCCTGCGCCTGAACCGTCGGCGGATCGACGAGGACGGTGCGGCGCGCGCCACGGTGACCACGAGCCCCGGCCTGCTGACCACGGCGAGCGTCCCGAGGCCGCCACATGCGGATCTCGCCCCGCGCCACGGCTCCCTCACCGGCGACGGCGGGGCGGCGCTGCGCATCGGCGCCCGGCGCTGGGGCCGGATCGAGGTGGGGCCGGTGCACGTGCTGGTCGCGGATCCGCTCGGCGCCTTCCGGGCGCAGGTAGACCTGCCCCCGGTCTCGCTCCAGGTGGTCCCCTCCTCCGTGGTGCTCGATGCCCCTGTGGACGTTCCCACCCCGATCGGGGTGAGCGGCGCGCACCTCTCGCGGCGCCGCGGTGACGGCACCGCGCTGTCGGAGGTGCGCGCCTTCCGGTCCGGGGACCGACTGCACCGGATCAACTGGCGGGTCACGAGTCGCACCGGGCAGCTGCACACCAATGCGACCTTCACCGAGCAGGACACCGAGGTCCTCGTCGTCACCGACACCACCGCGGACGTCTCCCCCGCCCCCTGGGCCGGCGAGGACGCGCCCACCAGCCTGGACATGACGATCCGGGCCACGACCGCCGTGGCGCGCCACTATCTCGGCGTCGGCGACCGAGTCGCGCTGCTCGACATCGGGCGGCTGATAGGCGCGGTGCCGCCCGGCTCCGGCCCCCGTCAACTGCGGGTGCTCACCGATGCGCTGTCCCGCGCGGCCCGGGACCCGGGCGCGCTCCGCCCCCTCCCCCGCCTGCCCGCGGTGCGGACCGGCACGCTGACGGTGGTGTGCTCGCCCCTGCTCCGCCCCGAGGTGATCACCAGGATCGGGGAGCTCGTCGCCCAGGGCGCGGACGTGATCGTCGTGGACACGCTCCCGCCGAGCGTCGGGGACACCTCCGTGCTGCGCGGGCGGCCGCTGCGGCTCGACGGCCGGGTCTCCGAGCGCTTCTGGCCCGAGGCGTGGGCGCTGCGGAGGCTCGAGCGGGAGCGGACGGTGCGCGAGCTGCGGGAGGCGGGCGTCCCGGTCACCGCGTGGGAGGGGCCCGCCTCGCTGGCTCCGGTGCTCCTGTCCCTGTCCGCCGCGCGCGGCGCACCGCGACGGAGGAGGTCCTGATGCGGCTGACGTCCTTGCTCGACCCGATCGCCGACGCGCTGCTCGCGCTGCGCGGAATCAGTCCGGTGCAGTGGGCGCTGCGCGGCACCGGTACCGCGGCGACGGTCGCCGCGGCGGCGCTCGCGCTGTCCGGCCCGGGACTCGCGGCGATGCACCTGGGCGTCGTGCTGGTGGGGCTCGTCTGTCTCACGGCCCTCGCCGCCCAGTGGCTCGATCCCGACACGGACCTCGGGATGCTGGCGCCGACGGCGGTGGTGATCGCGCTGGCGGTGCGGGCCGATCTGGACGTCGTGCTCGCCGGGTCGACGGGTCTGCTGCTGCTCGCGGGTCATGCCGCCTTCGCGCTCGCGGCCGTCATGCCCGCGCACGGGGCCCTCGACCGCGACGCTCTGCGTCTCGCTCTGCGTGCGCTCACCGGGGTGCTCGTGCTGACGCTGGTGGGCGGGGTGCTCGTCGTGCTGCTCGCGCAGGTCCAGCTCGGGCCGTGGGCCGTGGTGGTCGCCGCGGTCGCCGTCGTCGCGCTGTGGATCGCCGTGATGCCGCGAGGCCGGTGAGGTCAGGGGTGCCCGGGCCGCGGTGCGGGCCGACGCGTGTCGACCCGTGCTGATCAGCCCGTGCGCGCTTCCGGCAGGCCCTCGGGATCCGACGGCCGGTCGTCGTCCGCGGTGGTCGGGCTCGACCGCCGATCAGGATCCGAGCCGTCGTCGAGGTCGACGGGCTCGTCCGCGAGGATCTCAGCGCGGGCCCCGTCCTCCCCGTCCAGGAGACGCCTCAGCAGCGGGGAGGTCGACTGATAGGTGTGCCCGGTGGGGGTCCTGATCGTGAGGCGGTGCGGTCGGTCATCGCTCGAGGGGTCGACCGTCGACTCCCATCCCGGCATCTCCTTGACGAGGTTGAAGCGCTGGCAGTGGCCGACGCCGTTGTCGGCGTCGGTGCTGCCGCCGTCGGCGAAGCGATGGGCGTGGTCGATGTCGTGGATCGGCGCATCGCACCATGGCGTGCGGCAGCGCTGATCGCGCAGCAGGATGAATCGGCGGACCTGTGCTCGGAAGAGTCGTCGCCTGGGGTCGACCTCGGTCAGATCTCCGGTCCTGTCATCGGCGTAGAGGCGACGGATCCACCGCGCCGCGCTGCTGATCTCCGGCGGGGGTGCGGGAGCATCTGCGGCCACGTGTGCTGGGGACGGGAGCGTCGGCACACCGAGCGCGAGGTCACGGGCGACGCGTCCGGGAAGCGGATGGCCGTCGATCCATGCCGTCGCCTCCTCGTCGGCGAGGAGGGTCATATCGGTCATGAGCAGCTGGATCTCGACGGGGATGTCGTCGGGGCTCCCGAGTCCGCAGGCGCGCGCTGTCAGGGTGTCGGCCATGATCTGGCCCTTGGTGCGCGGGTCCCCGGTGGCCTTCGCCGATCGCGCCGCCTCGGTCAGCACCTTCAGCACCGCGACGCCGTCCTTCACGGGGAGCGTGGCGCGGAGGATCGACATGCCGTCGACGGCCGGCTGGAGCGAGACCCGTCGATCGGCGACCGCGCGCTGGTGCCGGTGCACCGCGGCGTCGGCGTCGAGCTCCTGCGCCCGGGCGCGGGCGAGGTCCCCGGCCCGGCGCGCGGTGACCGATGGCAGCTGGTCGGCGAGGTCGACATCGACGCGGGCCCGGTCCTCCTCCTCGAGCACCAGCACGTTCTCGGCGACCCTGCGGGCGGCGTACTCGCTGATCTCCCCCGCCTCGAGCAGCTCGCTGGTGCGCGGCAGAGACCCGAGCAGCACCCGGTGCAGAGCGACCTCGTCCGACGCCTGCTTCGGGGTGATGCGACGGGCGAGGGCGACCTGGTCGGCGATGCCGCGGCCCCGCTGTCCCCTGGGCACTCCCTGTCTCTGCTGCTCGCGGATCTGCGCATCCCAGAAGGCGGCCTCTGCCCGGGCCTGTGCGGCGGCGAGCCGTCCTTTGGCGCGCTCCGTCGCGGCGATCAGATTGATCAGTGCAGCGTCGTCCTCTGCGGCGAGCGCCTCGGCCGGCGGGGCATGGTCGAGAAGACGGGACAGCTGACCGGCCCAGTCCAGTGCGGATTCCGGCATGGCTCTTCTCCCCTCGCTCGGCGATGGTCGCGGCGGCCCGGAGAGCGGTACGACCTGGTATGACCAGCGTCGTCGCCTCGGCGACGACGCGCCAGCCTCAGCGCGGGAATGTGGAGCGGCAGGGCATGTGGAGGAACCGAGAGGCGGCGAGAACCGAGAAGCCTCGAGTTGGGCGCACCGTTTCCGCTATGAGAAGCCGACGGCGCCCGTGAGCCACCGGGCAGTGCACACACCTCGCCGAAGCCTCGTGGTTGTGGACGAGCACGGACCCGAACGGCGAAGCGCCATGACCACCCTGCGACCTTCCGTCACGCCCTCGGCGGAACTGGAGTGACCGGCGTCGCTCACCCTTCCCGCTCGGCACCGACCGGGGCTACCGTGCTGAGCATGTGGCAGATGATGGATCTCCTGTACGCGCACAAGAAGGACATGGTCGCGCCGGAGGACGCCCTGCCCGGCCGCGACGCCTACCCCTACCCCCTCGAGCGCGAGCACCTCGTGCTCGGCACCGACATGCTCGGACCCGACGCGCCCCGCGACCCGCACCCGTGGCCGGAGGGCTCCGAGGAGCTGATCCTCGCCGGCGGCTGCTTCTGGGGCATCGAGCGGATCGCCTGGCAGATCCCCGGCGTGCACACCACCTCGGCCGGCTACGCGGGCGGGTACACGCCCCACCCCACCTATGAAGAGGTGTTCTCCGCCCGCACCGGCCACGCCGAGGCCGTGCGCGTGATCTACACCGGCGGCGAGGACACCCTGCGAGCGCTCCTGACCGAGTTCTGGCAGCAGCACGATCCGACCACCGCCAACCGCCAGGGCAACGACGTGGGCACCGAGTACCGCAGCGCCGTGTACTGGACCACCGAGGAGCAGGGCGAGATCGTGCGCGACTCCGCCACCCGCTACCAGGAGGCGCTGGACGCCGCCGGTCGCGGCGCGATCACCACCGAGCTCGCGCCGCTGGCCGAGGTCGGAAACGGCGTCTACTACACCGCCGAGCCCGAGCACCAGCAGTACCTCGAGAAGAACCCCACCGGCTACTGCAACCACGGCTTCAACGGGGTCGCCTGCTCGCTCTGAGCCGACGGGCCGACGGGCCGACGGGCCGACGGGCCGACGGGCCGACGGGCCGACGGGCCGACGGGCCGACGGGCCGAGCCCACCACTTCTGACATGGCCGCGAGAGGTAGCGACTCCGAGGGCGCGTCGGACGCCCGAGCCGTCAGCGCCCGGGCAGACCATCCCCGGTGTCGCCGCCCATGAGGTTGCGGCGTGCGCCGATGTCGGGCCCGCCCGTCGGCCGCGGCGTCGCGGGGACGGCGCCCATGAGCTGCGCGGCGAACCCGCCGGCCTCGCGCGGCAGCGGCGCGGCGCCGCCGGGCCCGCAGGCTGCGGCAGCCGCCGACGGCTTCGGCTTCTTCGCCGCGCCCGCCTGCGCGAAGCGCTGCATCTGAGAGGTGGTCGGATAGGTGCCGCTGACCACGATGTCGAGGCCCAACAGGGTCACCGGCAGCACGGCATCCCCCGCGGACTCCATCAGGGCGCGGACCGGCTCGCACTCCTCGAAGGCCCAGGCGTCCTCGTCCTGGAGATAGACCGTGATCGGCTGGCCGTCCAGGGCGAGCGCCGCGGCCTCGTCGAGGAAGGCCTCCTGCCGCTCCACGTCGGGCGGCGGGGACGGCAGGAAGATGTCCAGCCCCGCGAGCTGCGGGGCGTCGTCGGAGGCGGTCATGCACCTACGGTAACGCGGCTCGGGATCACGACCGTGCGGTCGCCCAACCACTGCGGCACGGTGCGGCCTTATTAGGGGGCGCGAATGGATTCCACAGCCGACAGCCCCCGCCCCGCGGACCTCCGCTCCCACGATACCCTGGTGATGCAGCAGGTCACCGGCTTCATGTCCAACGACTTCGACATCCTCGACGGCGCCGGCGAGCACGCCGTGGGCCACGTGACGACCACCGGCAGCGGCGTCGCCCGGTTCTTCTCGGGCGCCCGCTCGCTCCGCGTCGCCGACGCGGACGGCACGCCGCTGCTCCGTGTCGAGGACCCGCCCGGGATCGGCGTCGACCGCTTCGAGCTCTCAGCACCCGACGGCACCCCGGTCGCCGAGCTGCGCGGCCGCTTCTCCGTCTTTTCGACGAAGGTGAGCATGACCCTCGCCGTCGGCGCGGAGCCCGAGCTGCACGGCGACATGCTGGGGCTCGACTACGAGTTCCGCTACGGAGAGGCCGTCGCCGCGCGGGCGGCCAGGGAGTGGGCCGGCTTCAGCCGAGGCTTCCTCGGACACAGCAGGTACGTGCTCGCATTCGACCCCACGGTGCCGCCGCCGCTGCGCCTGGCGATCGTCGGCGGCTGCATCGTGCTGGACCTGATCCGGGCGAAGAGGTCGCGCAGCAGCGGCTGAGCCGCCGGCGAGCGGCGGCCGGGCCAGCAGGAGCCGGCGCTCAGCCCGCGCCCGCGCAGCGCTCCTCGACGGTCCCGGCGGCGTCGAGCACCCGGCCCAGCGGCCGGTAGTGCTGGTGGACTGCCTCACGGTAGGCCGCCGCGTCCCCCGCCTCAAGCGCGGTGAGCATCGCGCGATGCGCCTCGACGGTCTCGAGGATGTCCTGGGCCGGGGCGATCCCCAGCAGCGGCACGGCGGTGGTGTGCACCTCCCAGAACGCCTGGGCGAGCTGGCGCAGGAGGCTGTTGGGCAGACGGGAGAACAGGACGGTGTGGAAGGCGGCGTCGGCCTCGGGGAAGGGCTCCCCCGCCGAGGCGAGCTCGCGCATCGTCTCCACATGGCCCTCCAGCTCGGGGTTCTCGGTGCCGCGGTAGATCTCCACCAGCTGCTCGGCGACCGCGAGGTCCAGCGCGATCCGCAGCTCGACCACCTCGCGCAGCGCGCCCAGGTCGTTGCCGTCGTCGAGCCGGGCGCGGAACAGGAGCCCGTCCACGAGCGGGGCGAGCGAGAGGGTGCCGACGAAGGTGCCGTGCCCGTGGCGCACCTCGACGATGTCGAGAGAGGCGAGGGTGCGCATGGCCTCGCGCACCGAGGAGCGGGAGATCCCCAGCCGCTCGCAGAGCGCGGCTTCGGTGGGCATCGGGTCGCCGGGCGCGAGGCCCTCGGCCAGGATCAGCTCCTGGATGCGGTCGACGGCGGTGCCGCCGGTCCCCTTGCTGCGCACGATGCGCCTCCTCCCCGTGCCCGCCGTCGGTGACGGACGGGCACCATCATGCCTGCATGTCGACTGCTGTCTGCGATGTCCGCTCCGCCCGAGGTCCGGGCCGGAGGGCACTGCGCCTGCTCGGACCGCACGCAGCCCCCGAGCGTTCGGCAGCGCGGGTGGCGGTCCTCGACCGGGTCACCGGTCGGTCACGGCCGCACCACCGGGTGGTGGCGACCACACCGACTGTGATGTACTGTCCCCAGTCATCAGACATCATACGTCTGATCTTCGCAGGGAGGCGAGAGTTCCGCCGACTCGCGAGGACGGGCTCCGCTCGACCCCCGGCGCCGCGGGCACCGGGGATACCCCACAGAAGGGATGCATCAACGGTGATCACCAACCCCTCCGGCCGTCTCGGCCGACGCGGCTTCCTCCGCGGCACTGCCGCCCTCGCCGGCGCCGCCGGCATCGTCGCCGGGATCGGCGCCTGCGCTCCGCGCGAGAGCGGCTCCGGCGGCTCCTCCGACGCGGGCGGCGCGCCGGCCGGCGAGGCGAACCCCGACGGCCACATCGACGCGGCGATCAGCTACGAGCTCGGCACCAACGGCTACGACCCGATGACCACGTCGGCGGCGCTGACCGTCGCGGTCAACTGGCACACCCTCGAGGGCCTCACCGAGCTGCACCCGGTGACCCGCGAGGTCTACGCGGCGCTGGCGGCCGAGGTCCCCTCCGCCGACGGGACCAGCGTCGACGTCGCGCTGCGCGAGGGCGCCGTCTTCCACGACGGCACCCCCGTCACCCCCGAGGACGTCGTGTTCTCCTTCGAGCGCGTCCAGGACCCCGCCAACGCCTCGCTGTACGCGCAGTTCATCCCCTTCATCGACTCCGTCGAGAAGAAGGACGACACCACCGTCACCATCACGCTCGCCCACCCCACCGCGGTGCTCGCCGAGCGACTCTCGACGGTGAAGATCGTCCCGAAGGCCGCTGTCGAGGCGGACCCCGACGCCTTCGACTCGAACCCCGTCGGCTCGGGCCCGTGGACGATGACCGACAACTCCGCGGCCTCGAAGATCGTCGAGTTCGAGCGCTTCGACGACTACACCGGCCCCATGCCCGCCAAGGCGAAGACGATGAGCTGGCAGGTCATCCCCGACCCGTCCACCCGCACCAATGCGCTGCAGTCGCAGACCGTGCAGGCCATCGACTCGGTCCCCTATCTTTCGATCGACCAGCTGAAGGCGAGCGGCGAGGTCGAGTCCGTCGGCGGCTTCGGGCTGCTCTTCGCGATGTTCAACAACAGCGAGGACAACCCCTTCCACGACGTGAAGAACCGCCAGGCCTTCCTCTACGCGATCGACATGGACAAGGTCATTGAGACGGGCCTGTCGGGTCAGGCCGAGGCGGCGAGCTGCTTCGTGCAGAAGGAGCACCCGAACTACAAGGAGGCCTCGACCGTCTACTCGCTCGACGCCGACAAGGCGAAGTCCCTCTTCGCCGAGACGGGCCTGACCTCTTTCCGGATGCTGTGCACCGATCACGACTGGGTCGCCCAGTGCACCCCGATCATCCAGGAGTCCCTCGCCGCGGCCGGCGTCGAGGTCGCCTTCGAGCAGAAGCAGTCCGCCGACGTGTACACCACGATCGACGGGTCGCCCGACGCCTACGACGTGGTCATCGCCCCCGGCGATCCCTCCGTCTTCGGCAACGACCCCGACCTGCTCATGCGCTGGTGGTACGGCGGTGACGTCTGGACCGACACCCGCATGCACTGGAAGGGCCAGGAGTCCTACGAGGAGGTCCAGTCGCTGCTGGCCGAGGGGCTGGAGACCACGGACACCGCCGCGCAGGAGGCGACCTGGGGCGAGCTGTTCGACCTGCTCTCCGAGGAGGTCCCGCTGTACCCGCTCTTCCACCGCAAGTCCCCGACGGCCTGGGACGGCACCTCGCTGGTCGACTTCCAGCCGATCTCCCTGACGGGTCTGAGCTTCGTCGACGTCGCCACGACGAAGGCCCCGTGACCCGTTCCTGAGCCCCCGCCGGGGCCGACGGCCCGCTCGTCGGCCCCGGGGGCCGCTCCCCCGTCGGCCCCGCGCCCGACCCTGCGCCCGGCCTCGCTCTCCGCCCCGCGCCCCGCCTCGCGCCCGGTCTGCTGCGCGGCCACCGGCCCGCGCTCCGCCCGGCCGCCGCCCCTGCCCCTCGCACTTCCACGGAGGACCGCGTGTCCCACCTCGTCCGCCTGATAGGGCGACGACTTCTCGCCCTGCCGTTGATGATCCTCGGCGTCACCCTGCTCGTCTTCGTCATAATGTCGTTCTCACCGTCGGATCCCGCCCGGCTCGCGCTCGGGGAGTCCGCCTCCACCGAGGCGCTGGAGCTGTACCGGGAGAACAACGGCCTGAACGACCCGATCTGGCTGCGCTACTTCAGCTTCCTCGGCGGCATGCTGCGCGGCGACCTCGGCACCACCAGCGGCAACGTCCCGGTGACCGAGGTGGTCGCGAGCGCCTTCCCGATCACGCTGCAGCTGACCTTCCTCGGCCTCGCCATCGCGATCGTGCTCTCCGCGATCCTCGGCGTGCTCGCCGCCCTGTTCCGAGACCGCTGGGTCGACCAGGTGATCCGCGTGCTGACCATCGCCGCGCTCGCCACCCCGTCGTTCTGGCTGGCGATCCTGATGATCCAGTGGCTCGGCGAGGTCCCCGGCGGCTGGGGCGCGTTCCCGGCGCTGGTGACCCGCTGGGTCGGGGTCTTCGAGGACCCCGCCGCCTATCTGCGCAATGTCGCCCTGCCCGCGATCGCGCTCGCGATCCCGGTCGCCGGCTCCCTCACCCGCGTGGTCCGCACCGCGATGGTCGAGGAGCTGGACCGCGACTACGTGCGCACCGCCGTCGGCGCCGGCATCCCCTATCCCGTCGTCGTCTCCCGCAACGTGCTGCGCAATGCGCTGATCACCCCGATCACGGTGCTGGGCCTGCGCGTCGGCTACCTCATGGGCGGCGCGGTGATCATCGAGATCATCTTCAACATCCAGGCCATGGGCCAGCTCATCCTCGACGGCGTCACCCGCAACGACGTCTTCCTCGTGCAGGGCGTGACGCTCGTCGTCGCGATCGCCTTCATCGTGGTGAACATCCTGGTCGACCTCCTCTACGTCGTCGTCAACCCCCGGATCAGGAGCATCTGACATGCGACCGAAGCTCGGATCCCGCCTCCAGTCCGTCAGCGGCAGCCCGCTGGCCCCCTTCACCGCCCTCCCCTGGGCCTCCCGCCTCGCGGTGGCGTTCCTCGTGCTGCTCGCGGTCCTGGCCGTGCTCGCGCCGGTGATCGCCCCGCACGGCCCGCTCACCACCGGCACGCCGGTGCAGCCGCCCAGCGGCGAGCACTGGATGGGCACCGACGCGATCGGGCGGGACATCTTCTCCCGCGTCGCCCACGGCGCCCGCTCCTCGCTGCTAATCGGCCTGGCGGCGACCGGCGCCGCGCTGGTGGCCGCTGCGGTGATCGGCTCGATCGCCGCGACCGGCGCGAAGCTCCTCGCCGAGGTCGTCATGCGCGTGCTGGACGTGGTCATGTCCTTCCCGGGCATCGCGCTCGCGGCCGTGTTCGTGGCCGTGTTCGGCAACTCGCTGCCGGTGCTGATCTTCGCGATCGGGTTCCTCTACGTGCCGCAGCTGGCGCGCGTGGTGCGCGCCAACGTGCTGGCTCAGTTCGGCGAGGACTACGTCGCCGCCTCGCAGGTCATGGGCGCCTCCACCGCCTGGATCCTCGCCAAGCACGTGGCCCGCAACTGCATCGCCCCGATCATGGTGTTCGCGACCGTGCTGGTGGCCGACGCGATCGTGCTGGAGGCCTCGCTGTCCTTCATCAACGCGGGCGTGCAGCCGCCGAACCCGTCGTGGGGCAACATCCTCTCCGACGGCAAGCAGCTGCTGCTGTCGGGCTACTGGTGGCCCACCTTCTTCCCGGGCCTGATGATCCTGCTGACCACCCTCGCGCTGAACATCCTCTCCGAGGGGCTCACCGACGCGATGGCGAGCCCGCGCGTGAAGGCGAAGGTCGACGTCGAGGCCGACGAGAAGGCGCTCGAGGAGCAGGCGGAGGAGACCTCCGCGTCTGTCGCCGCCGGTCGCGCCGGCTCGGCCGGCGCGGTCGACGGGGCCAGCACGGCCGACGGGCCCGGCGCGGCCGACGAGCAGCACGACGAGCAGTTCGACGTTCACCACGACGTGCTCGGTGCGATCGACGAGGAGACCACCCAGCGCCTGCTGCACGAGTCCCTCGCCGCGCTGCGCAGCGCCGAGCTCGCACGCCCCGAGCGCGGGACCGTGGATCAGGACGTGCCGCCGCTGCTGGAGGTGCAGGACCTGCGGGTCGCCTTCCCCGAGGCGCACGGCGAGGTGGACATCCTCGACGGCATCTCCTTCCGGGTACGGCCCGGGGAGACCATGGGCCTGGTCGGCGAGTCCGGCTCCGGCAAGTCGGTGGCGAGCCTGGCGATCATGGGGCTGCTGCCCCGCACCGCCCGGATCAGCGGGAAGGTGCTGCTGAACGGCCAGGACCTCCTCTCCCTCGCCCCCAAGCAGGTCAACGCCCTGCGCGGCCACGAGATCGCGATGATCTACCAGGACGCGCTGAGCTCGCTGAACCCTTCGATGCTGATCCGCTCGCAGATGGCGCAGCTGACCCGGCGCGGCGGCACCCGCTCGGCCGAGGAGCTGCTGGAACTGGTGGGGCTGGAGCCGCAGCGGATGCTGAACTCCTACCCGCACGAGCTCTCCGGCGGCCAGCGCCAGCGCGTGCTGATCGCGATGGCGCTGACCCGCGACCCGAAGCTGGTGATCGCCGACGAGCCCACCACCGCCCTCGACGTCACCGTGCAGAAGCAGGTCGTGGACCTGCTGAACCGGCTGAAGGACGAGCTCGGCTTCGCGATGGTGTTCGTCAGCCACGACCTGGCGCTCGTCTCCCAGCTCGCCGACAGCATCACCGTGATGTACGCCGGCCAGGTCATGGAGCAGGGCAGCACTCACGAGATCCTCGTCGATCCCCGCCACGAGTACACCCGCGGGCTGCTGGGCTCGGTGCTCTCGATCGAGGCGGGGGCCGAACGGCTCCACCAGGTCCAGGGCACGGTCCCCTCGCCGCGGGACTTCGCCGTCGGCGACCGCTTCGCCCCGCGCTCGCTGGACCCGTCGGCCGACCCGACGGCCCGGCCGCGCCTGGTCACCACCGGGGCCGACGACCATCTCGTGTCCACGACGGGCGAGGTGCCCGGACCTCTCGAAGGAGCATCGCGATGAGCGACACCACCCCTGCCCGGAACGACGGCGCCGGACGCGCGACGCCCACGATCGAGCTGCGCGACGTGCACGTGGTGCACCGGCTGCGCTCCGGCGGCATCTTCCGCCGGGACACCCTGCGCGCGGTCGACGGGGTCAGCGTC
Organism: Brachybacterium atlanticum; assembly: GCF_025669985.1. Classification (NCBI taxonomy): domain Bacteria; kingdom Bacillati; phylum Actinomycetota; class Actinomycetes; order Micrococcales; family Dermabacteraceae; genus Brachybacterium; species Brachybacterium atlanticum. Next base: position 36,159 of record NZ_JAKJJW010000032.1, read on the forward strand.
TCCGTCCGCCGCGGCGAGGTGCTCGGCATCGTCGGCGAGTCCGGCTCGGGCAAGTCCACGCTCGCCCGGGTGATGACCGGTCTGCAGCCGGTCACCGAGGGCGAGGTCCTCTTCGACGGGACGCCGCTGCGGCACGGCCGGGCCGCCCGTCGGAAGCTGGGACGGAAGGTGTCGGTCGTCTTCCAGGACCCCTCGACCGCGCTGAACCCGCGCCTGCCGGTGCGGGAGACGCTGGTGGACCCGCTGCGGGTGCACGGCATCGGCGACGACGCCTCCCGTCTGGCGCGGGTGCGGGAGCTGCTGCACCTGGTGGGCCTGCCCCAGTCGGCGCTCGAGGTGCTGCCGAGGCAGCTCTCCGGCGGTCAGCGACAGCGCGTCGCGATCGCCCGCGCCCTCGCGCTGGAGCCGGAGATCATCGTCGCCGACGAGCCGACCAGCGCTTTGGACGTGTCCGTGCGCGCCCAGGTGCTGAACCTGCTCACCGACCTCAAACAGGAGCTCGGCCTGGGCCTGGTGTTCATCTCCCACGACATGAGCACCGTGCGCTTCATCTCCGACTCGATCAGCGTCATGAACCACGGGAAGGTGGTCGAGCACGACACCACCGATCGGATCTTCGCCGGGGCCGAGGACGAGTACACCCGCAGCCTGCTCGCCGCCGCGCCCTCGCTGCTCTGACCCCGCCCGCGACGCCGCCGACGGACCGCCGCGGCAGGACCGGCGCGACAGACCGCATCCACCCCGACCGCGATACCGACCCCGCTCGTCGCCGCCTCTCGACCACGCACCCCACAGATGCACCAAGGAGCCTCACCATGAGCACCGATCCCCGCGCCCTGACCGGCGTCGTCCCCCCGCTGCTGACCCCCCTGACCGCCGACGGCGAGATCGACCTGCCCTCGCTCGAGCGGCTCGTCGGCCGCCTGCTCGAGGGCGGGGTCGACGCGATCTTCGCCCTCGGCTCCTCCGGAGAGGTCGCCTTCTGGGACGACGCACGCCGCGAGGCGGTGCTCGAGGCCGTCACCGGCACCGTCGCCGGGCAGGTGCCCGTGATCGCGGGCGCGATCGACATGCAGACCGACCGGGTGATCCAGCACGTCCGCGCCGCGGAGCGCTTCGACCTCGCCGGCTACGTGGTCACCGCCCCGTTCTACGCGATCACCGGCCCTGAGGAGATCGAGGCGCACTTCCGCGCCGTCGCCGCGGCGACCGAGCGTCCGGTGTGGGCCTACGACATCCCCGTCTGCGTGCACACCAAGCTCTCCCCCGCCCAGCTGCTGAAGCTCGGGCAGGACGGCGTGATCACCGGGGTGAAGGACTCCAGCGGCGACGACGTCTCCTTCCGCCGCCTCGCCGCGGCCAACCGCGCCGCGGGCTCCCCGCTGACCCTCCTGACCGGCCACGAGGTCGTCGTCGACGGCGCCTATCTCGCCGGGGCCGACGGCTCCGTGCCGGGCCTCGGGAACGTGGACCCGGCCGGCTACGTGCGCATGCACCGCGCCGCGCAGGCCGGCGACTGGGAGCGGGTGCGCGCCGAGCAGGACCGCCTCGCGCGGCTGTTCGAGATCGTCTTCCAGCCCACCGACAAGGTGGGGCCGGCCGGCGGCGTCGGCGCGTTCAAGACGGCTCTGCGCGAGCTCGGCGTCTTCTCGACCAACAACATGGCCACTCCGATGACCCCGATCGAGGGCGAGGCGGTGGACCGCATCCGCGCGATCCTCGCCGACGTCGGCCTGCTGTACGGAGCGGGCGCTGGTGCCTGATCCGGTCCTCGCCCTCGACCTGGGCGGCACGAAGATCCGTGCCGCCCTGGTCCACGGGCTCGATGCTGTCGAGGTGGAGACAGCACCCCGGCTCGAGCACGTCGCCGAGGTGCCGACGCCCGCGGCCGAGGGCGCCGCAGCGATCCTCGGCGCCGCCCTCGACCTCGCCGAGCGGGTGTGCGAGGGGACGGCGGTGCAGGCGGTCGGGATCTCCTCGGCCGGGGTCGTCGACGTCGAGGACGGCCGCATCACCCACGCCACCGACTCCCTCACCGGCTGGGCCGGCACCGCTGTGACCACTCCCTTCATGGAACGCTTCGGCGTGCCGGTCGCGGCGCTGAACGACGTGCACGCGCACGGACTGGGCGAGGCCCGCTTCGGGACCGGTCGCGGTCGCGGCTCGCTGCTGCTGATGGCCGTCGGCACCGGGATCGGCGGCTGCCAGGTGCAGGGCGGCACGGTGGTGGTCGGCGCGCGCGGCGCCGCCGGGCACGTCGGCCATGTGCCCGTGCCGGAGGCCGAGGGCGTCCCCTGTCCCTGCGGCCGCACCGGGCATCTCGAGGGCCTCGCCTCCGGGCCGGGCGTCGTGCGCCTGGCCGCGCGGCTGAGGACGGCGGACCCTGCAAGCGGCGCCTCCTCCCCCGACCCGTCGGCCGCGCCCCGGGACGGCCGGGAGCTCGCCGCCGCGGCCGTCCGCGGGGACCGTGCCGCTCTCGAGGCCTACCGCCTCGCCGGCCGCGCGACCGGCCGGGTGCTCGGCGCACTGCTGAACGTCCTGGACCCCGATGTCGTCGCACTCACCGGCGGGGTCGCCGACGCGGGTGTGACCGTCTGGCTCGAGGCACTGGCCGCGGGCATCGCCGAGGAGGCGATGGACGTGGTCGCCGCGACGCCGGTGCTGCCCGCGAGCGCCGGCTCCCAGGCCGCGCTGCTCGGCGCCGCCGTCCGCGCGGTGGAGGTTCCTGTCCGCTAGCCGCTCCTACGCCCGGCACCGCGGTCCGCGTGCTCGCCCCGCCCCTCGTCGTCCGACGTTCGTCCCCGCCGCTCGTCCCCGTCGTCCGCCGCTCGTCCTCGGAAGGATCCCGTCCATGACCTCCCCGCTCCCGCCTCTCGTCGCCGCGCTCGAGGGCACCCTGATCGTCTCCTGCCAGGCCTATCCCGGCGAGCCGATGCGCGATCCGCGCACCATGGCGCAGGTCGCCGCGGCCGTCGCCGAGGGCGGCGCCTCCGCCGTCCGTGCCCAGGGCCTCGAGGACATCCGTCAAGTCAGGGAGGCCGTCGACGTCCCCGTCATCGGCATCTGGAAGGACGGCGAGCAGGGCGTGTTCATCACCCCCACCCTCGACCACGCCCTGGCCGTGATCGACGCGGGCGCCGACGTCCTCGCCCTCGACGCCACGGACCGGCCCCGTCCCGACGGCCGCAGCCTCGCCGGGACCGTCGAGGCGATCCGCACGCGCACCGACATCCCGCTCATGGCCGACTGCGACAGCGCGGACTCCGCCCGTCGAGCCGCCGAGCTCGGCATCGAGATCATCGGCACCACCCTCGCCGGCTACACCCCCGCCCGCGCGAAGACCGTCGGCCCCGACCTCGCGCTGCTCGAGGAGCTCGCCGGCACCCTGACGGGCACGTCGATGCTCGTGGCCGAGGGCCGCGTCCACACCCTCGAGCAGGCCGCCGCCGCGAAGAACGCCGGCGCCGGTGCCGTCGTCGTCGGCACCGCCATCACGCACCCCACCAGCATCACCCGCTGGTTCCACGACGCCGTCACCGGCGCCTGACCGCGCCCGCGGCCGATGCCCTCGCCCCCTGAGGAGGCGGCGAGTCCTGAAGGACCCCTATGCCTGCCCCGTGCAGGATCACACGAAGGAGAACACCCGATGGATGCACACATGACTCGACGCGGGATGCTCGGCACCGCCGCCGCGCTCACCGCCCTCGGCGCGGGAGCCGCGGGCGCAGCCGCCGCACCGGCCGGCGCCGCTCTCCCGCCCGTGAAGGACCGCGGCCGCCGCCAGGGCAGCTACGAGGAGCAGGTCCTCGCCGCCCCCGGCGACTGGGGAGTGAAGAACTTCCGCATCCCCGCCCTCGCGGTCGCCCCGAACGGAGACCTGCTCGCCGCCTTCGACAAGCGCCCCGTGCACGGCGACTCTCCCGCCCCGAACTCGATCTGGCAGCGCCGCTCGACCGACGGCGGCCGCACCTGGGGCGAGCCCGAGGTGGTCCGTGCGGGCTTCGAGTCCACCGTTCCCGGGGAGAAGCTCGGCTACTCCGACCCGTCCTACGTGGTCGACGTCGAGACCGGAGAGATCTTCCTGTTCTGCGTCTTCTCGAAGGACGTGGGCGTGTGGGACGGCGAGTACGGCAACGACGACGAGGACCGCCGCATCATGAGCGCGAACCTCTCCGTCAGCCACGACTCGGGCCTCACCTGGGAGCACCGCTCGCTCACCGAGGTGGTCAAGCCCGAGGACTGCCGCGCCATGTTCGCCTCCTCCGGCGCCGGGATCCAGCTGCGCTACGGCGCGCACAAGGGCCGCCTGATCCAGCAGTACGCGGGCTTCTTCCGCAACGACGCCGGCGGCGAGGACGTCTCCGCCTACTCCGTCTACTCCGACGACCACGGCGAGACCTGGCAGATGGGCACCCCCGTCGGCACCGAGATGGACGAGAACAAGGTCGCCGAGCTCTCCGACGGCACGGTGATGTTGAACTCCCGCGAGCACGTGCGCACCGGCCGGCGCTGGGTCGCCTACAGCCACGACGGCGGCGCGACCTGGGAGGACCTCCACCGCGACCCCTCCCTCGTCGACCCGGGCAACAACGCCCAGCTCTCCCGCGCCCACCCGGACGCCCCGCAGGGCTCCGCGAAGGCGAAGATGCTGCTGTTCTCGCACGCCGACCACGTCCCGAACGACCGCGTGAACGGCACCGTGGAGATCTCCACCGACGACGGCGCGACCTGGGAGCGCAAGCGCGTCTTCGCGCCCGGCGCCTGCCAGTACTCGGTGATCATCCCCGTGGGCCGGGACGAGTTCCTGCTGGCCTACGAGGGCGAGCAGGAGACGATCAAGATCGCCCGCCTGGACATGGACTGGATCCTGTCGCGATGATCCGCCTCGGTCACGACCCCTCCCCCGCTCCCGACCTGCCGGTGCTGACCGGCGCGTCCACGGTCCTCGCCCGCGCCGGGGAGGGGCCGTGGCCGCGGTACCGCATCGTCGGCCTCGCCCACCTCGGCGCGGGCGAGCTGCTCACCGCCTTCGACGGCCGCGAGACCGGGCAGGACGTCCCCGATCCGACGGGCCTGGTCCAGCGCCGCTCGCTCGACGGCGGCTTCACCTGGGGCCCGCTCGAGCCGCTGCGGGACGCGGACCGAGAGGGCCGCCACTGGTACTGCGACCCAAGCTTCCTCGTGGACGAGCCCGCCGGGCGGGTGCACGTCTTCCACACCCACGCGAAGGATCGCGGGGTGTGGGAAGCGGCGCCCGGCACTAATGACGCGGACCGGGACGTGATGGGCTCGGCGGTCTCGACCAGCACCGACGGCGGCCGCACCTGGACCCACCGCTCGGTGACCGCGATCGCCGCGCCGCCGGAGCTGATCCGCACCGCCTTCCCCACCTCGGGGACGGGGATCCGGCTGCGGCAGGGCCCGCGGGCGGGTCGACTGGTGCAGCCGTACGCGGGCTGGTTCCTCGCCGGAAAGGGGTCGGCCGACGGCGAAGTGGTGCGCTCCTACGTGCTCTACTCCGACGATCACGGGGAGAGCTGGCATCGCGGCGAGCCTGTGGGCGAGGACATGGACGAGACCACGATCGTCGAGCTCTCCGACGGACGGATCCTGCTGAACTCCCGCGATCACGCCCGCGGCGGGCACCGGCGCATCGCGGTCTCCGCCGACGGCGGCGAGAGCTGGGAGGACCTCGGGATCGACGAGCAGTTCGTGGACCCCGGGAACAATGCGCAGCTCGCGCGGCGGTTCCCCGAGGCAGAGCCCGGGAATCCCCGGTCCGAGGAGCTGCTGTTCACCAACAGCCGCGACCCCTTCGCGCGTCGGCTCGGCACTCTCTCGCGCTCGCTCGACGACGGGGCGGCCTGGGAGCCGATCGGCGTCTTCGAGCCGGGGAACCTCGACTACTCCGTCGTCCAGGGCCTGGGCGACGGGGCGATCGGGATCCTGTGGGAGGTCGAGGCGCGCGAGATCCGCTTCACCCGGCTGGAGGCGGAGGACCTGCCCGACGCGTGAGCGCGGGGGCCGACTGCTCGTCGGGGCCGGTTCGACAGCGGCCGGCTGGACGAGGACCGGCCCGGGATCGACCAACACGACGGCAGCAGGCCCGAGGGCAGCCGGTCCGGCAGGACGACGATCCCGCAGACCACCATCCAGCACGACGAGGAGAGGGGCGGGGGGCCCCAGGGCGGGGCCCCCCCCCCCACCC